>JBCCPD010000075.1:0-11734 GCA_039025075.1 Pseudomonadota bacterium
CAGCATCAACCCGGCCATCAGCAGCACCCGAGCCTCGCTCAAGGTATTGAACCCGCTGCCGAATTGCGCCCGCAGCGTCTCCGCCTCCCGCGCGATCATGGCCCCCGCCTCCGCCAAACTGGCCTCCTGCCCATCCGCGCAAGCCACCCGATAGCTCCGCCCCGCGATCGCCATATCCACATCAGCCATCAGACTTTCCCTCGCGATCCCATGGGGTTAAACGGCTTCCTTCAACTCGTTCAAAGCGGCCTCGATCATTTCGGCATCCTCAGCCCGAGCCTTCCGAAGCGCCTCCAACTCCCCCTCGACCTCCCGAATTTTCCCAGCGGACTCAGAGGCTTGCACAGCAAGCCGATCCTCAACCGCCGCCTGCAGCTCCGTCAGCGCCGCCGCCAACGCCCGCTTCGCCGCCCCAACGCCCTCGCCCATTCCCAACGCCTCCAAACCGCCGCTCCGCTCGCATCTCAGCCCCCCGACCGCCCCAGGTCAAGCGCCCCCTCATCCCTTCCGGCGCCCGCCTTGACCCCCCCGCCGCAGCCTGCGACACCCCACGCGAAACCCAGTCCCCAATTGCCGAAAGCGAAGCTCCGTGGACCTTAAGACCCTCCGCGACCGTCACCCCGAGCATGCCGCGCAAGCCGCCGCTCTGCGCGTTCTGGCCATGGACGCGGTGGAAGCCGCCAAGTCGGGCCATCCCGGCATGCCCATGGGCATGGCCGACGTGGCGACGGTGCTGTTCGCCAAGCATCTCAAGCAGGACGCCGCCAAGCCGGATTGGCCGGATCGGGACCGCTTCGTGCTCTCCGCCGGGCATGGCTCGATGCTGCTCTACGGTCTTCTGCATCTGACCGGCACGCCGGGGATGTCTCTGGAGCAGCTGCAGAATTTCCGCCAGGTCGGGGCCGCGACCGCCGGACATCCCGAATACGGCCACGCGCCGGGGATCGAAACGACCACCGGGCCCTTGGGCCAGGGCCTCGCCACCGCCGTCGGCATGGCCATGGCCGAGGCGTCGCTGCAGGCCCGCTTCGGGCGCAAGCTGGTGGACCACCGCACCTGGGTGATCGCCGGCGACGGCTGCCTGATGGAGGGCATCAGCCAGGAGGCGATCGGGCTCGCCGGGCATCAAAAGCTCGGCAAGCTGATCGTGCTGTGGGACGACAACGGGATCTCCATCGACGGCGCGGTGTCGCTGTCGGACCTGACAGATCAGGCGGCGCGCTTCGCCGCCTCCGGCTGGTCGGTTTTCGAATGCGACGGGCACGACCCCGAGGACACCGACCGGGCTCTGACGGCGGCCGCGGTCGACCCTGCGCCCTCGCTCGTCGCCTGCCGCACGACCATCGGGATCGGCGCGCCGAAGAAGCAGGGCACCGCCGGGGCCCACGGCGCTCCGCTCGGCGCGGAAGAGATCGCCGCGGCGCGCGAGGCTTTCGGCTGGCCGCACGCCCCTTTCGTGATCCCCAACGACGTGGCCGCCGCCTGGGCGGACCACGGCCGGCGCGGTTCGGCGGCCCGCTATGCCTGGGAGGCGCAGCTCTCCACCCTGCCCGACGCCCGCCGGGCGGAGTTCGAGCGCGTCATGGCCGGCGAGCCGCCCAAGCGCCTGACCTCCGCCCTGCGCAAGGTGAAGAAGGCCGCCGCCGAGGACAAGCCGAAGGTCGCCACCCGCAAGGCCTCGGAACTGGCGCTCGCGGCGATCAACGCGGCGATGCCGGAGACGTTGGGCGGCTCGGCCGACCTGACCGGGTCGAACAACACCAAGACCGAAGGCCTGGGCGTCTTCGACGCCGAGACCCGCAAAGGGCGCTACATCCACTACGGCATCCGCGAGCACGCCATGGCGGCGGCCATGAACGGCATGGCGCTGCATGGCGGCGTCGCGCCCTATGGCGGCACCTTCATGTGCTTCGCCGACTACATGCGCGGGGCGATGCGGCTCAGCTCGCTGATGGGGCTGCGGGTCGTCTACGTGATGACCCATGACAGCATCGGCCTGGGAGAGGACGGGCCCACCCACCAGCCGGTGGAGCATCTGTCGATGCTGCGCGCCACGCCCAACCTCAACGTATTTCGCCCCGCCGACCTGGTGGAGACGGCGGAGGCGTGGGAGATCGCGCTGACCTCCAAATCCACCCCCTCGGTGCTGTCGCTGACCCGCCAGAGCCTGCCGACGGCGCGGGTGAAGCATGCGTCCAAGAACCTCGTCGCCCAGGGCGCATATGTGCTGGCGGAGGCGGAGGCGAAGCGGCGCGCGGTGCTGCTCGCCACAGGCTCGGAGGTCGAGATCGCGCTGGCGGCGAAGGCGCTGCTGGAGGCCGAGGGCATCGGCGCGCGCGTCGTCTCTATGCCTTGCTGGGAGCTGTTCGAGGCGCAGGACGAGGCCTACCGGCGCCGCGTCCTGCCCGGCGGGCCGGTGCGCGTGGCCGTCGAGGCGGCGGTGCGCCAAGGCTGGGACCGTTGGCTGTGCGGGGAGCGAGGTTCGGAGAAGAAGGCCGGCTTCGTCGGCATGGAGGGCTTCGGCGCCTCGGGCCCGGCGCCCGACCTCTACGCCCATTTCGGCATCACCGCCGAGGCGGTGGCGGCGAAGGCGCGCGCTTTGCTCTGATCGTGGAGGCGGGGAGGGGCGGCGCCCCTCCCCTGCACCCCCGCCCCGCCGCCCCATGCCCCAAGGGTCGACGGTCAGCCGACGATCAAATCCGCGGCGATGTCGGAGACGAACCGGCGGCCGATGACGAAAACGTCGCTCCCGGCCCCGCCTATCAGCGCGCCGACGCCGCAACCGCGATTCAAACGGTCCGCGCCGCCCTCGCGCTGCAGCGCATCCGCCGCGGCTTCGCCGTCGATCGCATCGCCCCCGTGGTCCCGGTCGCCTTATCGTCGCGGCCCAGGGCGTGCCATGCGAACTCGGCGCGACCCTCCTGCAGGGCCGTGTGATCGTCTGCGTTGAAGGGCGTCGCTTGGCGGATGCGCTTTGCGGCGTCGGCGGTCTCGTCTCTCTCCTCGCCTTCGACGTCGGGCGCGATCACCGCGAAGACGAAGACCTGGCCGGCTTGCGCGTCAGGATCGTCGGTGTCGCCGCAGGGGAAGCTGCGCCAGCCGACCTGGCCGACGGTCACGTCCCGCGGGCCGCCGAGGTTCACGCCATCCTCGCCGTCGCGGCCGGCCATGGCGGCCAATGGGCCCCCGCCGAAGGGCGGGAGCCGTTTTGCGCGGCGCGGCGGGAGCGACCGCCTCAAAGCGCGCGCAGCGCCTCGTCGCAACGGGCGCAGACGCCCGGGTGCTCATGCGTGCCCACGTCGGGCAGCACCTTCCAGCTGCGGGCGCATTTGGCGCCCTGGGCGAGGGCCGCGACCACCGCTACGCCGGGAACGTCCGCAAGCGTGAAGGCCCCGTCCGGCGCCGGCGCGTCCGTGATCGTCACCGCGGACACCACGCAGATGTCGGCGAAGGTCTCCGGATCGAGGATCGCGCGCGCTTCAGGATCGACGATGTGCACCACCGGCGCCGCTTCGAGGCTCGCGCCGATGCGCTTCTCGCGCCGCTCCACCTCCAAGGCGCCGGTGACCACGCGGCGCACCGCAGCGGCCTTGGCCCAGCGGCCATGGACCTCGTCGGAGAACCAGGCCCCCGGCGTTTCGGGGAAGTCCTGCAGATGCACCGACGACGTCTCGCCCGGAAACCGCTCCAGCCACACCTCCTCCATGGTGAAGACCAGGATCGGCGCCAGCCAGGTCGTCAGGCGATGGAACAAGGCGTCGAGCACCGTGCGGCAGGACCGCCGGCGCAGGCTGCGCGCGGAATCGCAATAGAGCGCGTCCTTGCGGATCTCGAAATAGACCGAGCTGAGCTGGACCGTGCAGAACTGGAACAGCGCCGCATAGACCGCCTGAAAATCGTAGGCGCGGTAGCCGTCGCGGACCTGGCGGTCCAGCTCGGCCAGGCGATGCAGGATGAAGCGCTCAAGCTCCGGCATCTCCTCCGGCGCGACACGCTCCTCCTCGGAAAACTCCGCGAGATTGCCGAGCAGGAAGCGCATCGTGTTGCGCAGGCGGCGGTAGCCGTCGGCGACGCCCTTCAGGATCTCCGGCCCGATGCGCTGGTCAGCGGTGAAGTCGGTGGTGGCGACCCACAGGCGCAGCACGTCGGCGCCGTACTGCTTGATCACGTCCGCCGGGTCGACGCCGTTGCCCAAGGACTTGGACATCTTCAAGCCGTTCTCATCCATCGTGAAACCATGGGTGAGCACGCCCTTGTAGGGCGCCCGGCCGCGGGTGCCGGAGCCCTGCAGGATCGAGGAATGGAACCAGCCGCGGTGCTGATCCGTGCCCTCCAGATAGAGGTCGGCTGGCCAGACCCCGTCCCCGCGGTCGCGCAGGGCGAACGCGTGGGTGGAGCCGCTGTCGAACCACACGTCGAGGATGTCGTCGACTTTTTCCCAGTCGTCGGGGGTCACCGCGTCGATGCCGCCCAAAAAACGTTCCTTGGCTCCGTCGGCGTACCAGGCGTCGGCGCCTTCCGCGGGGAAGGCGGCCTCGATGCGGGCGTTGACCTTCGGGTTGCGCAGCAGCTCCACTTCTCCGGGCCCGGTCTCGCGCATGAAGCAGGTGAGGGGGACGCCCCAGGCGCGCTGGCGCGAGAGCACCCAGTCGGGGCGCGCCTGGATCATCGAGTGCAGGCGGTTGCGACCGGTCCGGGGCGTGAACTTGACCAGCTCGTCGATGGACGTGAGGGCGCGTTCGCGGATCGTCTCGCCGTGCTGATCCATCCCGTCGCCGAGCGGTGTGTCGATGGCGACGAACCATTGCGGCGTGTTGCGGAAGATCAGCGGCGCCTTGGAGCGCCAGGAATGCGGATAGGAGTGCTTCAGCCGCCCCCGCGCGATCAGCGCGCCGGCGGAGGCGAGCGCGTCGATGACCCGCTTGTTGGCGTCCTTTTCCTTGCCCTTGCGATCGAAGATCACCGCGCCGCCGAAAAGCGGCAGGTCGGGTCGGAAGGCGCCGTCCTCGAGCACGTTGTAGGTCATCGCCAGTCCGTGCTTGACGCCGACGTTGTAGTCGTCTGCGCCGTGGCTGGGCGCCGTGTGCACGAAGCCGGTGCCGGCGTCCTCGGTGACATGCTCGCCCGGCAGCATGGGGACGTCGTAGTCCCATTCGCCCTCGCCGCCGTCGACGCCGCGCAGAGGATGCGCGCAGGCGAGCGACGACAGCTCATCGGCCGACACCTTGCGCAGATGGGCATAGCGCTCGACCCGCGCCTTCTCCATCACCTCGGCCGCGAGCCGATCCGCGATCAGGTAGCGGTCGCCGGTCTTCGCCCAATTCTCCTCCGGCGCGGCCTCGACCTCGTAAAGGCCGTAAGAAAGCTCGGCGTTGAAGCACACCGCGCGGTTCTGGGGGACGGTCCAAGGCGTCGTCGTCCAGATCACCACCGAAGCGCCGTCGAGATCGCCCAGCGGCTCGACCCGCCCCACCGGCGCATCGCCCATGACCGCGGGCGCGGCGCGATCCGACAGAACCGGGAACTTGGCCCAGATCATGTGGCTCTGGTGCTCGTGATACTCGACCTCCGCCTCGGCGAGCGCGGTCTTCTCGACCACCGACCACATCACGGGCTTGGAGCCGCGATAGAGCGACCCGTTCATCACGAACTTCATGAACTCCGCCGCGATCACCGCCTCGGCGTCGTAGCTCATGGTCAGATAAGGCGCGTCCCAGTCGCCGGTGACGCCGAAGCGCTTGAACTCCTCGCGCTGCACGTCGACCCAGCCTTCGGCGAACTTGCGGCACTCGGCGCGGAACTCGTTGATCGGCACCGCATCCTTGTCGCGGCCCTTGGCGCGGTACTGCTCCTCGATCTTCCACTCGATGGGCAGGCCGTGGCAGTCCCAGCCGGGCACGTAGCGAGCGTCCTTGCCAAGCATCTGCTGAGACCGCGTCACGAAGTCCTTCAGGATCTTGTTCAGCGCGTGGCCGATATGCAGGTGGCCGTTGGCGTAGGGCGGGCCGTCATGCAGGACGAAGGCCTCCCGGTGGGACGCCGTCTCCCTCAACCGGCGGTAAACACCCATCCGCTCCCACCGCGCGAGCCATTCAGGCTCCCGCTTGGGCAGGCCGGCGCGCATGGGAAAATCGGTCTTGGGCAGGAAGAGGGTGTGGGAGTAATCGGGGACGGTCTCGGCCTCCGGCGGAGTGGTTTCGGCGCACATGGGTTCGGATCTTCCGAAAAAGGGGCCGCGGGCGCAGGGCCTCGCGCGGCATCGGTGAGAAGGGGTCGAGGTTCGGCCGCGTCGGGCGCGGCCGGCTCGCGCGGACAGGACCGGCGCTCCTGCGGATCAGGAGGCCGGGCCGATAATTCGCCGGAGCATCGCGCGGGTCTCGGTCATGGCGCGGGATATAGCCGGGGCGGAGCCGATTGGGAAGACCGCCGCGCGGCGCGGCGCGCGAGCGTTGTTTCAACGCCTCTCGCAAGAGTGCGGCGCCGTCAGCGCCCCGGCTCTGGCCCCCCCGGCCGGCCGCACCCATCTGATGCCGCAACTCAACCGCCTCACGGAGCCCTTTCGTCATGCCGCACAGCCGCCGCGCCGTCCTCGCCCTCGCCGCCGCCGCGCCGCTGGCGGCCGCCCTGCCCCGCGCGGCCGACGCCGGACCAGCCTCCAAGCTCATCGATCCGATGTGGCGCGCCAGCGGCGGCGCCGGCGATCCCGACGCGGCGCCCTGGGGCGCGATCCTCTCGCGCCGCCTGTCCCTGGGCGAGGACGGAGTCGCGCGCTTCGACTACGGCGGCGCCCGCGCCGATCTGGCCGAGCTGAACGCCTGGATCGACGCCTACGCCGCCGTCGATCCGCGGAGCCTGTCCCGGCCGGCCCAGTACGCCTACTGGGCCAACCTCTACAACGCCGTCACGGTCAAGCTGGTGGTCGAGGCCTGGCCCGTCGACACGATCCGCAAGATCAACGGCGGCCTCTTCAACACCGGCCCCTGGCGCGACGAGGTGGTCACGGTGGCGGGCCGGACCCTCTCGCTCGACGATATCGAGCACGGGATCATGCGCCCCGTCTTCAACGACCCGCGCATCCACTACGCGGTCAACTGCGCCTCCATCGGCTGCCCGAACCTGCAGCCGCGCCCCTTCTCCTCGTCTGCTCTGGAAGGGATGCTGGAGGCCGGCGCCCGCGCCTACGTCAACGACCCGCGCGGCGCGCGGGTGGAGGGCGGCCGGCTCATCGTCAGCTCCATCTACGACTGGTTCCAGGAGGATTTCGGCGGGACCGAGGCCGGCGTGCTCGACCATCTGCGCCGCTATGCCGAACCGCCGCTGCTGGAGGCGCTGCAGGGCCGTTCGGACTACGACGACGACGCCTACGACTGGGCCGTTAACGCTGGTTGATCCGCGCGCCGGTGGCTTGCGGGCCCGCGCGGGGCCATATTGGTCGCTCCGACGGCTGCAGGAGGCGAGCATGCGCAGATCGACCCGACGTCTCCTAGGCGCGGCCGCCCTCGGCCTGAGCGCTGCGGCGGCGCAGCCCGCCGCGGCGCAGCCGGCGGAGATGGAGGCGTTCGACGCAGAAGAAGCCGCGCGGGGCCGCGCGAGCCTGGCCTGGTCCCGGCCGGCCACGGGGCTCGCGCCCGGCGCGTCCCTGCCCCAGACCTTCGGACCCGCCTACAGCGTCGGCCCCGAGGGATCCGACTGGATCGGGTCGGGCTGGCAGGGATACGGCTGGCCAGGGTCCGGGTGGGCAGGGTCCGGGTGGCCAGGACCCGGATGGTACGGCGGCGGCACGGTCCTGCTGGGCCCGATCATCATCGATCCGCGCCATCGCCTCCGCGGACCTCGTCCGGGCCTCGGCCTCGGTCAGGGCGGTCGCGGACCGGGCCTGGAGCCCCACGGAGGCGGCTACCGCAGCGGCTATCGAAAGGGCTATCGCCAAGGCTACCGGCAGGGCTTGCGCAAAGCGCTTCGCCGATCACGCGCCACGCAGGTCGAAAAACGCGCGATCGTCTCAGCCCAGCCCTGGGCGCCCGGCGGCCTCTACCGCGGCGGCTCGGTCCATGCGCGCACCGGCGTCGGCGCCTATGACCGTCCCCGCCGCCCGAAGGGCCGCCGCGGCTACTGAGCCGCCAGCTCCTCCGTGCGCGGCGCCGGCAGAGCGTCCGCGACCACCTGCGCCGCAGCGTCGAGCCCGCTGGCCAGCGGCACGCCGCAGGCCCGCATCGCCGCCTCGGCCGCGCCCAGCGTGCCCAGGATCATCGGCGGGTTCAGCCAGCCCATGTGCCCTATCCGGAACGCCGTGCCGCCGAATCGGCCGAGCCCGATGCCGATGGTCAGACCCATCTCGGCCTCCGCATAGCGGCGCATGGCGTCCGGGTCGAAGCCCTTGGCGAGGATCGAGGTGACGACGTTGGACCGCGCCGCCGCGTCCGCGACCAGGAAGCTCACGCCGCCGGCGCCCGTCGCGCCTTCCGACCAGCCGGCGACGCAGGCCCGCACCGCATCGCCCATCACCTCGTGCCGCGCCCAGGCCGCCTCCAGCCCTTCCTCGTCCAGCAGCATGGTCAGCGCCTCGCGCAGCGCGAAAAGGTGGTGCGTCGGCGCGGTGCCGCAGAAGCGCTGATAAAACACCTCCGGCTCGGCCCGGACGCTCCAATCCCAATAGCTTGTCACCAGATCGCCCTGCCGCGCCCAGGCTTTTTCCGACATCCACACGAAGGACAGCCCCGGCGGCGTCATCAGACCCTTCTGGGAACCGGCGACGAGCACGTCGATGGTCCAGGCGTCGAATTCCAGCGGCACCGAGCCCAGGCAGGCGATGCAGTCCACCATGAAGAGCGCGTCATGCCCGGCCGCGTCGATCGCCGCGCGCATTGCCGGCACGTCGTTGGTGGCCGAGGAGGCGGTGTCGACCTGCACCAGCATCACCGCCTTGATCTCTCCGCCCGCATCGGCGCGCAGCCGCGCCTCCAGCGCCGCCGGGTCGTTGGGCCGGCCGTCCTCGGCCTCCATCAGCTCGATCTCGCAGCCCATGCGCCGGGCCATCTCGCCCCAGCCCGCCGCGAAGCGGCCGCAGTCGAGCACCAGGACCTTGTCGCCCTTGCTCAGCGCGTTGGACACCGCGGCCTCCCACGCCCCGTGGCCGTTGGCGATGTAGGCCGCCACGCGGCCCGTCTTGGTCCTGGCGACGCGCTTGAGATCCTCGTAGAGCCCCGCGACCATGTCCGGCAGGGCTCCTTCGTAGATGTTGGGCGCGCCCCGATGCATGGCGTTCAAAACCCGGTCGGGCATCACCGAGGGTCCGGGGATCGACAGGAAATCTCGACCATAGCGCAGGGACATCGGGGCTCTCCTCTCAGGCGCGGCGGGCGGCGCGGACGCTTCAAGCGAACCTAGACCGCCCGCGCTCCACGGCGATAGCCGCCGCGCCGCGCGAATGCATCATGTTTCGAGCGCTTTTCCATCACGGATCGACGCCGCCGTCGATGGACCGCGGCCGGGCGCGGCCTTCCCGCTGGACGCCGGACCGGGCAGCGGGCAGGAAGACGGCCCATGACCGCCCCGCCCGACGCCCAAGCGGCGCGCGCTCCCGCCGCCCCCGCCTCGACCGCGCCGACGCCGCCGCGCGGCGGCGCCGAGGCGCGCGCCTGGCCCTTGCTGCAGCGGCTCTGGCGCGGCTGGCTGGGGCGGCACTGGCCGCGGCTGACGGTCAATCTGCTGCTGATCGCCGTCGTGGCCGCGTCCACCTCCCTCTATCCGCTGATCATCAAGTGGGCGCTGGAGGGATTCGAGACGCGGGCGGAGCAGGTCATCGCCGTCGCGCCGCTGCTGGTGATCGGCGCCGTGGTCCTGAAATCCGCCGCCCTCTACGCCCATCGGCTGCTGACCAACGCGGTCCTGGCCGAGGTCGACGCCGACCTGCAGCGCGACATGTACGCCGCCCTGGTGCGCGCCGATCTGGCGCGGCTGGATCTGGAGGCGCCGGCCGCCACCGCCTCCCGCTTCACCACCGACATCCTCTTCGTTCATCGCGCCGCCGAGAAGCTCATCACAGCTCTCGTGCGCGACGGCCTCACGCTCATCGGTCTTCTGGCCGCGCTTTTGTGGATCGATTGGGAGCTGACGCTCTGGGCCCTCGCCGCCCTGCCCTTCGCCGCCCTCCCGGTCGGCGCCATCGGCAGGCGCCTGCGCCGCATCGCCAAGCGCAGCCAGGAGGAGGCGGCGCATATGACCGCCCGGGTCTCCGAAGGCCTCTCGGGCATCCGCCTGTCGAAGACCTACGGGCTCGAGGACTATCTCGCCGCCCGCGCCGACGAGACCTTCGAGGGGCTGCGCCGCCTGCGCGTCAAGGCCGCCGACCAGCGCGCGCGCATCGACCCGGTGCTGGAGGCGCTGGCGGGCATCGGCCTCGCCGTCATCTTCTGGGTCATCGGCGCCCGCATCGCCTCGGGCGAGAATTCCTTGGGCGATTTCATGGCCTTCGTCAGCTCCTTCCTGATCGCCGGGCAGTCCCTGCGCGCCTTCGGCTCCCTCTATGCGGAGATCCAGCAGGGCGTCGCCGCCGCCGCCCGCGTCTTCGACGTCATCGATTGGGAGCCGACGATCCGGGACCGTCCGGGCGCCGAGCCGCTGCCCAAGGCGCGCGGCGAGGTGCGCCTCGAAGGCGTCGGCTTCGCCTATGAGGGCGGCGCGCGGGCCCTGACCGGCATCGACCTGACCCTGCCCGCCGGCGCGCGGGTGGCCCTCGTCGGCCGCTCCGGCGCCGGCAAGACCACGCTGATGAACCTGATCCCCCGGCTCTACGACGCCAGCGAAGGGCGGGTGCTGGTGGACGGGCATGACGTGCGCGACGTGACGCTGGAAAGCCTGCGCTTCCAGGTCGCCGTGGTGGGCCAGGATCCGGTGATCTTCGACGACACGGTGGCCCGCAACATCGGCTTCGGCCGGCCCGGCGCCTCTCGCGCGCAGATCGAGGCCGCCGCCAAGGACGCTCAGGCCGACGGCTTCATCCGCGCCCTCGACCGGGGCTACGACGCCTTCGCCGGGGAGCGGGGCCTGCGCTTCTCGGGCGGGGAAAGGCAGCGTCTGACCATCGCCCGCGCCATGCTCAAGGACGCGCCGATTCTCCTGATGGACGAGCCGACCTCGGCGCTCGACGCGGAATCGGAGTCGCTGGTGCGCCAGGCGCTCGACCGTCTGGCGAAAGGCCGCACAACGCTGGTGATCGCGCACAGGCTCAGCACCATCCGCGACGCTGATCTGATCGTCGCGCTCGACGGCGGGCGGATCGCCGAGGCGGGGCGCCACGACGACCTGCTCGCCGCCGGCGGGCTTTATGCGGAGCTGCACCGCCTGCAGTTCCGCGGCGGCTGACCGGGGCGCCCCGGCGGCCCTGTCCCGCACGCCTCCCTCGGCCCGCCGCGGCCTGCCGGCCGAGGCGTCCCTTGGGACCCGCGCCGGCGGAGCGGGCGCGGCTCAGCCGCGCGTCGCTCCGCCGGGTCTCGCCATCGCCCGGCCGATGGGCGAGAACAGGGCAGGAACGCGATTCGGAGCGGCGCGCCATGCAAGACCCTTCGTCCGAACCGAAGCCGGACGGCGCCCACGCGCAGGCCGCCCAGGACGCCCGCGCGGTCGAACGGATGATCGAGCTGCTGGCCCGCCTGCCCGGCCTCGGCCCCCGCTCCGCCCGTCGCGCGGCGCTGCATCTGGTCAAGAAGCGCGACCTCCTCCTCGGGCCCTTGGC
>JBCCPD010000076.1:0-11623 GCA_039025075.1 Pseudomonadota bacterium
AGCACCAGCGCGCGCAGACGCTCGTCGATGACATGGGCGTAGATCTCGGTCGTCGACAGGTCCGCATGGCCCAGCATCGCCTGGATGGAGCGCAGGTCCGCGCCGTTGGCCAGAAGATGCGTGGCGAAGGCGTGGCGCAGCACGTGGGGCGAGAGGCGGGCGGGGTCGATCCCGGCCTCGACGGCGAGGTCCTTGAGCAGCGTCCAGACGCTTTGGCGCGTCAGGTGCCCGGCGACGGAGCGGGAGGGAAACAGGAAGCGCGAGGCGCGCGGGGCGGGGTCGGCGTCCCGCTCCGCCAGCCAGGCGGCGAGGGCCTCTCGCGCCGGGGGGGAGAGGGGGACCATCCGCTCCTTCCCGCCTTTGCCGCGCACCAGGACCATGCGCGGGTCGCCGCGCACGGCCGCGACGGGCAGGGCGCCGAGCTCGCTGACCCTCAGACCGGCGGCGTAGAGCAGCTCCACCAGGCAGGCGCGGCGGAGGGCGGCGCGGCGGGCGGCCGGGGTGGCTTTCGTCTCGCCCGGGGCGGGGGCCCTGGCGGCGTCGAGCAACGCGGCGACCTCCGCCTCGGACAGCGTGCCGGGCAGGCGGCGGGCCTTGCCGGGGCCCTTGAGGCGGGCCGAAGGGTCGTCGGGGCGCCAGCCCTCCTCCAGCGAAAAGCGGAAGAAACCGCGGGCGGCGGAGAGGCGCCGGGCGCGGGTGGCGGGGCCGAGGCCTCGGGCCGCGAGGTCGGCCAGCCAGGCCTCCAGCATGTCCCGGTCGGCGGTTTCGGCCCAGTCCGGGCCGGCGAAGGCGGCGAGATCGTCGAGGTCCCGGGCATAGGCGGCCAGGGTGTTGGCGGCGGCCCCGCGCTCGGCTTGAAGCGCCTCCAGCCACAGGGCGATTCGCGCTTGGGACACGGCCGGGGCGCTCAGCCGCCGGGGGGCGGCGCCGGGGCCACGATGGTGCGCGTGGGCGGCGGCAGCTCGGCGACGAGGGCGTAGACGCCGAAGGCCGCGCCGGCCAGCAGCACGAGGTAGAGGGCGTAGCGCAGGATCGAGGACATGCGCGTCCTTGCGGAGAGCGGCGTGAGATCTGGAGGTAAGAGCTGGGGGGCCGTTTGCGCAACCCGGCCGACGCGCCTGAGCCGCCCGCGGCGGCGAATTCCGCGGACGGCGCGGGATCTCGGAGGACTTTGCCTCCTCCGCTCGGGCGCCTTAAGCAGGGCGTGTTCTGCCGCAGCGGCCGGCGTGCGCCGCGCCGCGCCTCGCCGGCGACCCTACGAAAGGCCCGCCGACCTTGACCTCCGCCCAGGACCACGCGCCGGTCACGTCCGAAGCGCTCCAGGCGCCCGCCCGGGCGGCGCTGGGCGGGTCCGGCCGGTTGCTGCGGCCCGTGGTGCTGGTGGGGCTGATGGGGGCGGGCAAGACCACGGTAGGCCGCCGGCTGGCCGCCCGCCTGGGCGCGCCCTTCGTCGATTCCGACGAAGCCGTGGAGGATGCCGCGCGCATGAGCGTGGCCGAGATCTTCGAGACAATGGGCGAGGCGGCCTTCCGCGACGGGGAGCGGCGAGTGATCTCCCGCTTGCTGACCGAGGCGCCGCGGGTCGTCGCCACCGGCGGCGGGGCCTGGATGAACGACGAGACCCGCGCGCGAATCCGCGATCAGGGGGCGACGGTGATCTGGCTGCGCGCCGATCTCGACGTGCTGGCCGAGCGGGTCGGGCGGCGCGGCGGGCGGCCTTTGCTGGCGGGCGGAGCGCCGCGGGAGATCCTCGCCGGCCTGATGGCCAAGCGCGATCCGGTATACGCCGAGGCGGATCTGGAGATCGAGAGCCGCGGGGACGAACGGCACGACGCGGTGGTGGACCGCTGCCTCGCCGCGCTGACCGCGCGGGGCGACGTGGCGGTCGAGACGGACGCGTGATCGCGTTGGGCCGCGAGGCATGAGCGCCCTGCGGGCGGTTGTTCCGGTGCCTCTGCCGGGGCGGGAGTACGACATCGTCATCGGACCGGGTCTGCTGGCCGAGGCGGGCGCGCGTCTCGCGCCCTTCGCGCCGCGCGGACGGCTCGCCGTGGTCGCGGACGCGGCGGTGCGCGCGCGCCACGGCGCGGCGCTGAGCGCGGGGCTGGAGGCGGCGGGGCTCGACGCGGCCTGGATCGAGGTTCCGCAAGGCGAGGGCAGCAAGAGCTGGGATCGGCTGGGCGCCATCGTCGAGGCGCTGCTCGACGCGCGGATCGAACGGGACGATCTGGTCGTCGCCTTCGGGGGCGGCGTGGTCGGCGATCTGGCCGGCTTCGCGGCGGCGATCCTGCGCCGCGGCGTGACGGTGGCGCAGATCCCCACGACGCTGCTGGCGCAGGTGGACAGCAGCGTCGGCGGCAAGACCGGGGTCAACGCGCCCCAGGGCAAGAACCTGATCGGCGCTTTTCACCAGCCGCGCCTGGTGCTGGCCGACGCCGACGTGCTCGCGACCCTGCCGGAGCGCGATCTGCTCGCCGGCTATGGCGAGGTGGTCAAGTACGGGCTGCTCGGCGACGCCGGCTTTTTCGAGTGGTTGGAGCGGCATGGCCCGGAGCTCAAGGCCGGCGATCCGGCGGCGCGTCTGGAGGCCGTGCGCCGAAGCTGCGAGATGAAGGCGGCCATCGTGCTGCGCGACGAGACCGAGCGGGGGGAGCGGGCGCTTTTGAATCTCGGCCACACGTTCGGCCATGCTCTGGAGGCGGCGACCGGCTACTCGGATCGGCTGCTGCATGGCGAGGCGGTGGCGGTGGGCTGCCAGCTGGCGTTCGATCTGTCGGCGCGGCTGGGCCTGTGCCCGCAGGAGGCGCCGAGCCGGGTCGCCGCGCATTTGACCGCCATGGGCATGCGGCGGCGCTTGGCCGACGTGCCCGGGGCGCTGCCCGACGCGGAGGGTCTGTGGGCGCTGATGCTGCAGGACAAGAAGGTGAAGGCCGGCGCGCCGACCTTCATCCTCGCCCGCGACATCGGCGCGGCCTTCGCCAAGCGGGATGCGCCCGAGGCCGAGGTCAAGGCGCTGCTGGCGGAGGCGCTGGCGGCGCGGTGAGGCGCCGTCGGCGGGGCATCGACGCCGCGACGGCTCGGGCGCGTTCGTCGGCGGGCGCGGCGGCGGAGGTCTCCGGCGTTCGCGAGGCGCGAGCGAACGCGCGTCTTTTCCACGTCGGCCCGGCGCATGGCCCGGGTCTGCGCGGCGTCCTTCTGGAAACAGGCATCGGGGCTGCCGGACGCGCGCGTGATGGGCTTGAGCTTTGGCGTCGCGTAGCTTGCCGGCGCTTGAGAGCTCGGGCCCGCGACGACGACGACTCGCCGAGGTTTTGCGGGCCTATGGGTTGGCGGTTGCCGCCTCGCAGAGTGGAGGCGGCGTGTTGCGGTGCGCGGTTTGGATCGCTGCGGAGACCAGGCCGTGGTCGAGACCAGGCCCGGCGTGGCGAAGTCGAGCGGTCCGGCACGGCGAAACGCGCAGCCCCGGTTCGCGCTGCTGCAGGCTCTTCGCCTCTCCAGCTGAGCGATGCGCGGCGCGGCCGACGGCCCGATGCGAGAAGCCAGGCCGACCGGTTTGCGCGGAGTCCAGGCTCGCCGCTTGGAGGAGACGGTTCGACTCCGGGGCCGCGGATGCCGGTTTGCTCTCCACCTGGCGATGTCGACCCTGGCCGCAGACGCATGGCTGGTCCGCCCTCGCTTCGCGGCGCTGGACGGCGGTTGGCGATGGCGAAAGCGTGGCGAGGGGACGGCGGTTGATCACCTTGGCGACGGTCCGCGGTGATTTTGCTCCTAGAAGACGGCGGCGGAGGCGAGGATCCCGGCGGAGTCCGGGTCGCGGGCGGGCCGGGCGAAGCCATCGACTTCGCCCTGCCGCCCCTGGCGAAACGCATGGCTCTCGCGGAGCCTGGCGATCTCATTCCCTCGATCCTCGCCGCGGCGCGGTGATCGGCGGGCCAAGGCCTCTCGCCGAGCGCGGTCGGCGGCAAGCGTCGCCGTGATCCGACTACGAGAGATCGCGTCGACGTCGGCTGTCGCCTGCCGCTCCGAGCTCGGGCGTTCGAGACCCGATACCGCTTCGAAGAACGAACCTCCGTCGCCCGTTGCGCGCGCCTGATCCGCAGATGCCTGGACGCGGCCGAGCTTGGACGCCGCCGCGGTTGCGAAGGAGGAGCTCAGCTGCCGGCGCGCCTGGGACGCGTCGGTCTTTGGACCGCGCGTCGCCACAAGCGAGGCGGGATCTTGCCGCGGACCTGGCGTGAAGAACGGACGGCGGGTTCGGCCGCGGGCCTATTGCCGCGGGCGGACCGGAGGGGTCGCGATGCCGGACGGGGGCGGCGCGATGGCGCCGGCGTTCGCTTCGCGCCTCGGCGCAGAGGCGTCCGGCCCCTCTGCGGCGGCGGCGGCGGGCGCGGCGTCGACGCGGGCGAAGCGCTCGCGCACGGCGTCGGCGGCCAGGGCCACCGAGCGGATCACTTCGCCGGAGCGCCCCAGAGGGCCGTGAAGCGCGCCGTCGATGCGGACCATCAGGCCGCCGGCATTGCCGGCGCGAAGGCTGAGGCCCTCGCCGGCGCCCGGGGCCTGCCAGGTCTCTCCGGCCCGAAGGATGCGCTCGATCAGCACCGAGCCGTCCGCTGCGCGCACTTGGATCCAGCAATCCGCTTGGGCGACGAGCCAGACGCCCGGCTCCGCCTGTGCGAGCGCAGGTCCCTGAACCGCGGGCGTCGAGGCCGTCGCGGAGATGCGCGGGTCGAGGGCGGCGGTCAGGATCTCGGGATCGCCGGGCGGGCCGAACGCGGGCGCGTCGCCCGAACGGGCCGGCGGCGGCGCGGCGGCGGCGGCGAAGCGGCGCGAGCTTTCGGGCGGCGGGGGCGAGAACAGCCCCGAGGTCTCCGGATCGATGGCGGCGATGGGGCCGTCGCCGAACTCCGTCTGGGGCGGCGGCGCGCCGTCGTGGGGCGCGTAGAGCTCCGACAAAGCGGCCTCCCGCTCCGGCCCCGAAGCGATCCAGGGGGCGTCGCCGGCGGGCTCGGCCAGGCCCGGCAGGCCCCCGGCGCCGGGGGCGGAGAAGGCGACGTCCGGCGCCTCGTTGGCCGGGGCGAATTCCACGCGCTGGATGTCCTGCAGAAGCGCCCAGCCGCCCCAGCCCAGGCCCCCCAGCAGCGCCGCGAGCACGGCGACGGAGGCGATGTCGGAGGCGGAGATCCCCAAGCCCACCGGTCGCGCCCGCCCGACGGGCGCGGCGAAATGGGATTGGGCCAGCGACGGGTCCCGTGGTCCGGCAGCGACGCCGGCGCCCAGCGTGAAGCCGCCTTTCGGCGCCGCCCCGGTCTGCGCCATGCGCGAGGTCTGACCGACGAAGCCGTTCTCTTCGCAAAAGCGTTTGTACACCGCCTCCGGATCCAGACCGAGATAGCGGGCGTAGGCGCGCACGTAGCCCGGCACGAAGCCGGGATTGGGCACCACGTCGGGATCGCCGTTCTCGATGGCGTCCACATAGGCGGCTTTGATCCGAAGCTCCCGCTGCACGTCCAGCAGCGACTTGCCGAGAGTCGCCCTCTGACCGCGCAGCTCGTCGCCGAGGCGCAGTTCGTACGAGTCGAACCCGCGGAGCGCGGTGGGTCGTGTCTGGTCCATACGCCTGCTCGGCCTAGCCGGGTCGGGAACGCTTGAGCGCTTCTAGTCGTCGGCAGGACCCCCCGCAACCGCGGCGGATCCCAAGACGACTATACGCCTTAAACGCGATTCGAGGAGTCAATAGCGTCGCCATCCCTTCCAAACCGTTGATGCGCCGAAAAGACCCGCCGGGCCGACCCCGGCGCGCCGGTTTCATCCTGCAGAAGCCACGGAGGCCCGACTGAACCCTATCGCGCCGGCGTGCGTATCATCGCCGAACCAAATTCGCGGCCGGGGGCCGCGCGAATCGAAAGTCGACGCCGCCTCATGCTCGCTCCGCTTCTTTCCGACGCCGCCGCGCTGGGCGCGGCTTGGACGCTCGCCGCCCTGGTCTTCGTCGCGGTCCTCTGGCCGCTGAGCGTGCGGCGGGCCGATGCCAGCGTCGTGGATTTCTGGTGGGGGCCCGGGATGGCCTTCATGGCTTTGGCGGTCTGGGCGCTGACCGGCGCGCCGACCGGGGCCCATTCGCTCGCCGCCACGGGGATCGTGACCGCCTGGGGGCTGCGCTTGGGCGCGACCCTGACCGCGCGGCGGCTGCGCGAGGCCCACGAGGACCCGCGCTACACCGAGCTGCGCAAGACCTGGGATCCTGGGTTCTGGTGGAAGTCGCTGTTCGTGGTCTTCGCGTTGCAGGCGGTTCTGCAGGGTCTGGTGGTCGTGGGCGCGCTCTTCGCGATCACGGGCCCGGAGACCGAGCCGGGGGTTCTTGGCGCGCTGGGCGCGGCCATGGCGGTGTCCGGCCTGCTGCTGGAAGCGACGGCGGATCGGCAGCTGGACCGCTTCAAGGCGTCCGCGGCGCCGGACGCGCTGTGCCGAGACGGTCTGCGCGCCTATGTCCGCTTCCCGCACTATTCGGGCGAGATCGCCATGTGGGCCGGCGTGGCGCTGATCGCGCTCGAGGCGGGCGTGTGGTGGGCGCCGGCGAGCGCGGCGCTGATCGCGGCGCTGCTCATCAAGGTGTCCGGGGCCCCGATGCTCGACGAGCATCTGCAGCGCAGCCGCCCGGACTATGCGGAATGGCGAGCGGCGACGCCGGCCTTCGTGCCGGAGCGGTCGGCGATGCGCGCGGCCGCCCTGCGCGCGCTGGGCTGAGGCGGGGCCCGCGCGTCGGGGTCAGCCGGGGCGCTGCCAGGGGAAGGTCGTGGGGTCTCTGCGTCGCCAGACGTAGAGGGCGAAGGGGATCGAGGGGATCACGAACCACGGCGTCGCGATCCCGCTGAAGATCACGTTGATCGCGAAGAAGACCACGATCATGCCGGCGGCTCGGCGCACTTTGCGCGGCTGTTGAAGATACCACGCGCCCCAGCGCTGCAGAGCGCCATGGGCGCCTTGGACCCCGGCCGCGGCGGCGCGCTCCGCTCGGTTGAGGTTTTGGGCGGCGGCGTCCCGCGCAGCGGTGGAGGCCCCTTCCGGCGCGTTGGCGCGGCTGCGGCGCAGGGTCCAGGCGGCGACGGGCTCTTCGAGGCTTTTGACCCGCTGCTCTCCGGCGAAGTCGAATTCGAAGGCGAGCTGCTTGTGCGCGAGGTCCCGCACCGCGCCGGAGACCATGACCCCGCCGGGCTCGGCCAGAGCCTGCAGCCGTTCGGCGACGTTGACGCCGTCGCCGAAGAGGTTCTCACCGTCGATCATCACGTCGCCGAGATTGACGCCGATGCGGAAGGGCAGCTCGTCGCGGCCGAGGCCGGGGGTCTCCAACGCCTCCTGGATGGCGACGGCGCAGCGCACGGCTTCGACCACCGAGGCGAACTCGGCGATCACCGCGTCGCCCCAGGTGTTGATCTCGCGCCCGTCATGGGCGGCGAAGCGCTCGCGCATGACCGCGCGGGCCCGCTGCAGGCTTTCGAGCGTGGCGGCCTCGTCGGCCTCCATGCGGGCGCCGAACCCGACGCCGTCGGCATAGAGGATCGTGGTCAGCTTGCGCTTCAAGATCTGGTCCCGTCCGGCCGCCGGGCCGGTCCCTTTGATCGCGGCGGCGCAGGGGGCCGCCCGCCGAGTGCGACATGACCCGTCTCGGCGGGCGCGCGCAACCGGCTTCCGCCGCGCGGCCGCGCCGTTCTTTGGGCGGGCACGGGTTCGAACGGGCGAGGGGGGACGGGAAAGGCGGGCGTTCGCCCGGCGTCGCCGCGGTCAGCCGCGCGCCATCACGCAGAGCAGCTCGAACATCGCGGTGGCGCCGTTCAGAGCGGTCAGACCGCCGACGTCGAAGGGCGGCGAGACCTCGACCATGTCGGCCCCGACGATGTCGAGCGGGGCGAGCATGCGGATCATGCCCAGCAGCTCCCGCATGCTCAGACCGCCGGCCTCGGGCGTGCCGGTCCCGGGCGCGAAAGCCGGATCGAGACTGTCGATGTCGACGGAGACGTAGACCGGCCCGTCGCCGGCCAGGTCCAACGCGTCCTGCATCACCGCGCGCCAGCCGCGTTCCTCCACCTCTTCGATGTAGGCGACGCGCATGCCCTGATCGTGGCTGAACTTCCACATGTCCGGATCGAAGAGCGTGCCGCGGATGCCGATCTGGGAGGAGCGCTTGGGGTCGACGAGCCCTTCCTCCACCGCCGCGCGGAAGGGCGCGCCGTGGTGGAAGCCGGAGCCGAGATAGTTGCCGCCGGTATCGGCATGGGCGTCGATCTGCACCAGCGCGACCGGGCGGTCGTGTGCGAGCGCGCGAAGGATCGGCAGGGCGATGGAATGGTCGCCGCCGCAGCTGAGAGGCCGGATGCCGAGGGCGCGCAGGCGGGCGTAGGCGGCCTCGATCTCCCGATGCGCGCCGAGCAGCTCGAAGGGCTTGGCGACGATGACGTCCCCGAGGTCCATGACGCGCTCGGTCTCGAAAGGGCGGGCGCCGGTGGCCTGGTTCATGCGGCGCATCAGGGTGGATTGGTTGCGCACCTCCCGCGGGCCATGGCGGGCGCCGGGACGGTTGGTGACCCCGCCGTCATAGGGCACGCCGACGACGCCGATGGTCGGCCGCTCCTCCGCCGCCCGCGCGGCGGGATCCTCGCAGAGCGGCGCGCGGAAGAAGGTGGGGATGGAGGCGAAGCGCGGGCGCTGCTGAGGGTCGGAGAAATCCAGCAGCTCGTCGTCCGCCGAGGCGGGGCCGTTCGAGGGGATGGGGTCGTCCGAGGGCATGGCGCCGCTCCCTTATGTCGCGCGCGTCGCGTCCCGAGGGGCGTCGAGCCCCCCGGACCGCGGGCCGGGCGAGGCCCGGCCGGGCGCGTCACTCCGCCGGCGACGCCTCGGGCCCTTCGGCCGCCGCCACCTTGGCGTCGTAGCCGGGATGCAGCGTGCCCATCAGCCGATCCCAAAGGCTGAAATAGTTGGCGTAGTTCCAGGTGAACAGCTCGTGGTGCTGATCGTGGAACGTGGTGCAGACCATGGGGCTGGGGAAGCGCGTCGTGGGGTCGGCGAAATACTCGTGGCCGGCATGGCCCAGCTGCCCGTTGACGTGGTCGTAGATCCGATGCGCGATCAGGGCCAGCGGCCCGATCGGCAGCAGCAGCGCCGCGACGACCTGGAAGCCCTGGATCATCAGCGTCTCCACCACGGTCTGGCTGTCGGAGCTCCACACGGTCGGGGCGACGGAGCGGTGATGCCAGTGGTGAAACCGGTAGAACGCGCGCGTGTGCAGCAGGCGGTGGGACCAGTAGAACCACGCGTCGTAGAGCACGATCAGCAGCGCCAGACCGCCCACGAAGCCCCAGAGGCCGGTCCACGGCGTCCAGACCGTCAGGCCGTGGCGCTGCAGCGCGAGCGCCACGGCCAGGCAGCCGGCGGTCACGGCGATGGATCGGGCGCTTTCGGCCATTTCCGCCCGGGCGCGCTTCATCCCGTCGCGCGCGGGCTGAAGCCGCCGCTCCGGATGCCGATCGTTCCAGGCCAGCAGGGCGCGTCCAAGCCCGAAATACGCGGCGAGGTTCAGCGCGTAGGCGAGCGCGAACAGCCAGACGAGATCGACGGCGAAGGCCAAGGGCCCCTCCTGCATTGAGCGACGCGGCAGAGGTAAGGCGCGGGCGCGGGCGGGTCAATTGGAGGCTGGGCCGCGGCGGGCCCTGCGGGCGGCCGGCGGGCGCGGCCGGCATGGCGGGCGCGGCGGGCCTTGACCTCGGCGCGGCGGCGCTTGTCCAATGACGCTCCACCGCGAAAGGGGGGCCCATGTCCGACGCCGGACCATTTCAGGCGATCATCCGCGTCCGCTCCGGGCCGCTGGTGCGGGCGCGGTTTCTGGGGCAGGGGCCGCCGGTTCTGCTGCTGCATGAGAGCCCGCGCTCTTCGGCCGCGCTGCTGCCGCTGGCCGAGCGGCTGGCGGGGCGCTTCGCCTTCGTGATGCTCGACACGCCGGGCTACGGCCTGTCGGACCCGATGCCCCTGTCCCGGCCGGAGATCCCCGATTTCGCGGCCGTGGCGCTGGAGGCGGCGGAGGCGATCGGCCTGCCGCCGGGGCCGGTCTACGGCACGCATACCGGGGCCGCCGTGGCCGCCGCCGCCGCCGACCTGGCGCCGGAGCGGGCGACGGCGGCGATCCTGGACGGCTATGCGGTCTTCACGCCCGAAGAGCAGGCGGAGCTTCTTGCGTCGTATCTGCCGCCCTTTCGCCCGACGCTGGACGGCACGCACGTGGCCTGGCTTTGGGCGCGGGTGCGCGATCAGTTCGCGGCGTTTCCGTGGAACCGGGTGTCGGACGCGGCGCGGCTGCCCTTCGGACCGCCGCCGATCGAGGTTCTGAACTCCGTGGTTCAGGACTTTCTGCTGGCGGGCGACCAGTATCGCGTCGGCTATGCGGCGGCCTTCCGCTACGACCATCTCGCCCCGCTGCGCCGGTCCCGCGCGCCGATGCGCGTGGCCTGCCGCGAGGACGATCTGCTGCTGCCGCATTTGGAGCGCTGCCGCGGCGTGGGAGAGCGGGCGACGCTGCACCGGCTGAGCGCGGATCGCGACGTCTGGGCCGCGGCCTTGGGCGATCTGTTCGCCGAGGCGTCCTCGGCCCCGCCGACGACGGCGCGGGCGCTGCGCCAGGCGGCCCGCGCGGCGGAGGGGGCGCGGCGGATCGCCGACACCTCCGCCGGGCCGGTGGTCACCCGCTTCGACGGACCCGAGGACGCGCCGAAGGTGGTGCTGCTGCACGACGCGCCCGGGGGCATGGCGGATCTGGACGGTCTGGCCGAGCGGCTGGCCCGAGGGCCTTTGGGGCCTCGACGCGTGGTGCGGATCAACCTGCCGGGCCTCGCCGTCTCGCCCCTGGCGCCGGGCGTCGAGCGGTCGGTGGAGGCGATGGCGCGGGGCGCGGCGGAAGCCCTGGCCGAGGCCGGGGCGCAGGACGCGCCCGTCGTGGCCCATGGAGCCGCCCTCGCGCTGGCGCTGGCGCTGGAGGGGCGGGCGCCGGGGCCCCTGGTGACGCTCGATCCCTGGACGCTGGCCGCCGAGGCGCGCGGCCTGGCCGACGCGCTGCCCGACCTCGAGCCGCGCTGGGACGGGGCGCATCTGAACGCCGCTTTTTGGTGGGCGCGCGACCATGAGCTGTTCAAGCCGTGGAGCAACCGGTCGAACCTCGCGGCGCGTTCGCTCGGGCCGGAGCGGGACGCCGAGCGCATCCACGCCCGATTCCGCGCCATCGTCATGGGGGGGGCGGCAGGGGTGGATCTGATCCGTGCGCTCTACCGCGAGGATCCCTCGGCCGGACTGGCCGCCCGGCGCGGGCGCGCCTTGGCTTTGCTGCACGGCTCGGACCCGGATTTCGACGCCCTGCGCGGCCGCGCGCAGGAGGCGCTGGGCGAGGGGGCCGTCCGCTCCGCCCCGCGGGAGCCTTGGGGCCTGGCCGAGGCGGTGGCGGCCGCGCTGCGCGAGGTCGAGGCATGAGCGCCCTCGACGCCGCGGTCCCGGCGGAGCGTCTGTCGCGCGATCCGCAGCTGTGCGCCCTGATGGTCGAGGACGTGGCCGGCCCGGCCGCGGCGCCGGCGGCGGCGGTCGCGCGGCC
>JBCCPD010000077.1:0-11601 GCA_039025075.1 Pseudomonadota bacterium
CCCCCGCCGCCCTGCTGGCTGGGGGGGGGCCGGGGGGCGGCGCGCCCCCGCACGCCCGGGGCCTCGCCGCCCCGCCGCCGCAGTGTTTGCGCCGGCCGGCGCCGGCCGTGCGCCTGCCGGCCTCGGCGGTCGAGGAGCTGCGCCGCTTCTGGGACGCGCTGGTCGCGCCCGACATCGCGCCCCTTCGCGCCTTCGCGTCCGCGCCGCCCGCATCTCCGTCCGGCCTCGCCGGGGCCGCGCGGGCGCGCCTCAAGCGGCTCCCGGATCCCGCGACCGGTCTCGACGCGGTGGAGGCTCGCGTCATCGCGCCGCTTTCCGCCGCGCCTCGCCCGGTGGCGCCGGCGCTGGGCGCGGCGCTGGCGGACGGCGCCGAAGGGCCCGACCTCGTCGGCGACCTTTCCCTCTTCGCGGCTCTGCGCGCTTTGGCGGATCCTGTCCTGCCGCGCCCGCTGGTCGCGCTGACCGGCGACGGGACGATCCGAGGCTCCGCGGCGAGACTGACCGCCTTCGGCCAAGAGGTGCGCGCCGGCCGGGCCGACCGCGTGGCCGCCAATGGCTGGCGCGCCCGCCTCGGCGGCCTCGTCGTCGACGCCGGGCCGGGGCGGGACGTGCCGCGCGCGCCCGCTGGATGACCTTTTCCTCGCTGGCGCCGCGGCCGCGAGAGCCCGTTGACACCTCCCCCACGCCTGCCTAAACCGCCCTCCGTGCTGCCTGCCCAGGTGGCGGAATTGGTAGACGCGCCAGCTTCAGGTGCTGGTTTCCGTATGGAAGTGGAAGTTCGAGTCTTCTCCTGGGCACCAGCTTTCCCTCCGTCGGACCAGGAGCGGCATCTCTCCACCCGCATCGCGTGAAACGGCCGCCAGGCGTCGATCCTGACGCGGCCCGGTTCCCTTTTCCGCGGCTTCCAGCGACTCTCCGCCCCGCAACGCCCTCGAAGGAGGCCGCCATGCACGACCGCTACGAGCTGATCGACTACGTCCGACGGGACGGCATCGCCGAGATCATCCTGAACCGGCAGCCGGTCAACGCCTTCTCGGTTCAGCTTTTGGAGGAGATCCTCGGCGCGATGCGCGCCGCCGCGGCGGACGACGCCGTGCGCGTCGTACTGCTGCGCAGCGCTCTGCCCAAAGTGTTCTGCGCCGGGCTCGACCTCGACATCATCCTCGACAGCGACGCCCTGAAGGTCCGCGCCTTTCTCGAGCGGCTGTACTCCGAGCTCTACGACGTCCAGCACCACATGGATAAACCGACCGTGGCGGTGGTCGGCGGCTCGGCCCGGGGCGGGGGCATGACCCTCGCCATCTCCTGCGACATGATCGTGGCGTCCGACGCCGCGACCTTCGGCTATCCCGAACTGGAAATCGGCGTCGTTCCGGCCATCCATTTCATGCATCTGCCGCGCATCGTAGGGCGATACCGGGCCTTCGACCTTCTGTTCTCCTGCCGCGCGTTCGACGCGGCAGAGGCGCATGCGCTGGGCCTCGTCAGCCGCGTCTCGCCGTCGGAGCGGCTGGAGAAGGACGCCATGGCTCTGGCCCGCAGCCTCGCCGCCAAGCCGCCCGTGGCGACGCGGCTCGCCCGCCGCGCCTTCATGCGCGCCAACGATCTCGACTATCGCCGCGGCGTCGCCAACGCGGTGGAGGATTTCGTGAACGTCGCGACCCTGCCCGAAGCGCAGGAGGGGCTGCGCGCCTTTCTGGAAAAGCGCGCGCCCAGTTGGAAGGGCTGAAGGCGCCCGCGCCTCAGTCCCGGGCGGCCAGAGACTTGAAGAACCGCTCCACCGCCGCCGTCGCCGATAAATCCTGGTTGGTGCGGCCGACCAGAGCCGCGCCGAGCCGCAGCTCCCCCGATCCCGGCCATGTGTGGCCTCCGCCTTCCACCACATAGTGCATCAAAGGCGCCTCGCAGCCGCGATACTCCCGCAGCTCGACGGTGGAGCCGTCCGACGCGGCGCGATCCGGCAGCGCCCGGGCCGCGAACCCTTCGCAGCCGTTGCGCGCGGCGAGGCGGGACAGCGTCTCCTCCACAGGGCGCACGCGGCCGCGGTCCTTCACGAAGATGCTGTTCCCACCGATCCAGCCGCCTTCGGGCGGCATGATCTCATCGGCGGTGCCGTGCATGTAGAGCACCGGGCGCGGGGGCCCGTCCGCGCACGGCTCGCCCTCCGCGAAGCTGGAGATGGCGACCGCCGCCCCCGCCACGAGATCCGGCGCGTCGCAAAGCATGCGCAGCACCATCGTCCCGCCCAAGGACGGTCCGGCGAAGTAGACCCGGTCCCGATCCGCGATCCCCGCCGTCTCCAACCGCGCGACGAGCGCGCGCAGAAAGCCGACGTCGTCCGCCGAGTCGTAGGGTCGTCCTCGGCGGTCCAGCCGCCCATCGTTCCAATCGTCCACGGCGAAGGGCCACAGCACCGCCCAGCCCTCGCGGGCGAGCCCCACGCGAGCCCTTCGCCGCATCCATTCGGGGCCGGCGATGCCGCCATGCAGGACCACCAGGACCGGCGCGTCCTGCAGGCCGGCCCGGGCGTCGAGGATCGCGCGCCGCTCCATCCCGTCATGCAGGAGCCGCAGGGTCCGGGTCTCCACCGCCGCGGCAGGCGCGGCGAGCGCGAGAACGCAGAGAAGGGCGACGAGCGATGGGCGCATGACGAGACACTCCGCAGTTCGGTGTTGCAGGCGATACGCACGACGGGCCGCTCCCGGTCTCCCGCGGCGATGACGGAATCGAGAGCGGGTTGTCCCGCCCCGCCGGTCGGCGTATGCCCCGCGCCGGTCCGACGCCGCGCCGCGCCCGCTCCCGCAGGAGTCTTTCGATGACCCTACACGTTCACGAACGCGATCTGCCCGACGGCGCGGACCTGGGCCCCGTGGTCGCCATCGACACCGAGGCGATGGGCCTGGGCCTGCATCGCGATCGGCTATGCGTGATCCAGCTTTCCGCCGGCGACGGCGACGCTCATGTGGTGAGGATACCGCTCGACGCGCCGACGGGCGCGGAGGCCGCGCCGAACATCGCCCGCATGCTGGCGAACCCGGCGGTCCTCAAGCTGTTTCATTACGGCCGCTTCGACATCGCGGTTCTGGCCAACCGCCTGCAGACCGTCGCGCGCCCCGTCTGGTGCACCAAGATCGCCTCCAAGCTCGTGCGCACCTACACCGACCGGCATGGTCTGAAGAACCTATGCTCGGAGCTTCTGGGCGTGGATCTGTCGAAGCAGCAGCAGTCCTCAGACTGGGGCGCCGAGGTTCTGACCCCCCAGCAGGTGGAGTACGCCGCCTCCGACGTCCTCCATCTGCATCGCCTGCGCGAGGCGCTGCTCGAACGGCTGGAGCGCGAAAACCGCCTCGAAATCGCCGCACGCTGTTTCGACTTTCTTCCGGACCGGGCGCTTCTCGACCTCGCGGGATGGGAAGAAATGGATATATTCGCCCATTAGAAGGCGACAACGCCCGAAAGCAAAGCGAGCCGAGCATGACCCCGCCTGCCTCCCTGCGCGCCGAAAGCGCGCGCCGCCGCCCCGCCCCGAGCGCCGAAGGCGCCTCGAAGGCCATCGCCTCCGGCCGCCGGGTGCTGAGCATAGAGTCCGACGCGCTCGCCGCGCTGGCCGACACGCTCGACGCGGCCTTCGCCGAGGCGGTGGAGCTGATGCTGTCCTGCGAGGGGCGCATCGTCGTCTCCGGCATGGGCAAGTCCGGCCATGTGGCGCGGAAGATCGCCGCCACGCTCGCCTCGACCGGCACGCCGGCGCAATTCCTGCATCCGGCCGAAGCCTCGCACGGCGATTTGGGCATGGTCACGACCGCCGACGTCGCGCTGGTTCTGTCGAACTCCGGCGGCACGCCGGAACTGGCGGACGTCATCGCCCATTGCAAGCGCTTCGGCATTCCCCTCATCGGCGTCGCCTCGCGCCCCGAAAGCCCACTGCTGCAGGCCGCCGACGTGCCCCTGAAGCTGCCCAAGGCCCCGGAAGCGTGCTCCGTCGGCTTGGCGCCGACCACCTCCACCACCTTGACCATGGCCCTCGGCGACGCGCTCGCCGTGGCGTTGATGGAGCGGCGGGAGTTCACCGCCGAGCATTTCCGCCTGTTCCACCCGGGCGGCAAGCTCGGCGCGCAGCTGATCAAAGTGTCGGACATCATGCATACCGGTCCCGAGCTGCCCTTGGTGGCCGAGGACGCCTCGATGCGCGAGGTTCTGCTGACGATGACCCAGAAGGGCTTCGGCATCGCCGGCGTGCTCGACCCGGCGCAGCGGCTCGTCGGGGTGGTCACGGACGGCGATCTTCGCCGCAACATGGACGGTCTGCTGGACCGCAAGGCGGGCGAGGTGGCCACCCTCTCCCCCCGCGTGATCGCGCCCTCGCAGCTCGCGTCGGAGGCGCTCGGCCTGATGAACGACCCCGACCGCCAGGTCCTATGCATGTTCGTCGCCGATCCGACGCTGGACGGCCCGCCGGTGGGCATCCTGCACGTGCATGACTGCCTGCGCGCCGGGCTGGATCGGGTCTGAGCCCGTGGCGACGGCATCGGCCCGCCGGGACGTCACGCTCTACAGCCGCTTCGTGCGGCGCCTGAAGATCGGCTTGCCGCTGCTGGCGCTGGCTCTGATGTCGGCTCTGTTTCTGATCCCGCGCGAAACCCGGTTCGATGGCGGTCTCGTCTACACCTCCGCCGACCTGCTGGCGCTGGGGGAGGGGTTGGCGGTCACCTCGCCCTCCATCGCCGGCGCCACCGAGGCGGGCGAGCCCTTCGTGGTGGAGGCGGAGCGGGCGGTCCCCGACGGCCCCGACCCGTCGCAGGTGGAGTTGGAGGACGTGCGCGGCGCCTTCGAACAGGCCGAGGGGCGGGAGATCACGCTCGCCGCCAGCACCGGCGTGCTCCGCCCGAAAGACCAGACGCTGGCGCTGTCGGGCGACGTGCGTCTCGACACGTCCGACGGCTATGCGGTGCGCACGCAATCGGTGGAGGCGGATCTGAACGCCGGCTCCGTCATGGCCCCGGGACCCGTTTCCGCCATCGGTCCCGCCGGCTCGATCGAAGCCGGTCGTTTCCACGCCCGCCGGATCGAAGAGGGCGACGCCGCCGCGCCTGAACTTGGCGAGACCGCCCCGGGAGATTATCTATGGTTCGAAGGCGGGGTGACGGTGCGGTGGGTTCCGCAGACGAACGGCGCCGCGACCAAGGACTGAGACGCCGGATCGACCGCGCGCCGCCCGCAGGGGCGGCTGGGACCCGCCCGACGCGGCCGCGCCCGGCCCGAACATCGAAGGACCGGAGCCGATGACGCCGCTCCCGCGCGCAACAGCCTTCGCAGCGCTCCTGACCTGCCTCGCCGCGGCCGTCGCGACCCCGGCCTTCGGCCAGACCGAAAGCCCCTTCGGGTCCTTCAAGCACGACGCGTCGCAGCCGATCGAGATCACCGCCGACAGCCTCGCCGTGGATCAGTCGCGGGAGACCGCCACGTTCTCCGGCGAAGTGATCGCCGGCCAGGGCGCCTTGCGCCTGACCGCGGAAAAGGTCGTGGTCAGCTATGGCGGCGACGACGGCGGCGATGCCGGGCGCATCGACAAGCTGCGGGCGGAAGGCGCGGTCTTCCTTTCGAACGGCACCGAAACGGCGCGCGGCGCCTGGGCGGACTACGACGTGTCCGGCGGCCTCGTGACGATGGGCGGCGACGTGGTCCTGACCCAGGGCGAGAACGCCATCGCCGGGCAGACCCTGACCATCGATCTGAACGCGGGCACCGGCAAGATCTCCGGCGGGCGCGTCCGCTCCGTCTTCACGCCGCCCGCCCAGGACGGCGACGATGGCTGACGGCGCCGCGCCCGCGGATCCGACGCCGCGGCTCGCCGCGGAAGGCGCTGGACTCATCGCCCGATCGATCGGCAAGGCCTTCCGGCGACGGCCCGTGGTGCGCGACGTGTCCCTGCAGCTGCGCCGAGGCGAGGCGGTGGGTCTTCTGGGCCCCAACGGCGCCGGCAAGACCACCTGCTTCTACATGATCACCGGTCTGATCCCGTCGGACAGCGGCGAGATCGAGGTCGACGGCGTCGACGCGACGGACCTGCCGATGTACCGCCGCGCCCGCCTGGGCCTCGGTTATCTTCCGCAGGAAGCCTCCATCTTCCGAGGCTTGACGGTGGAAGAGAACATCCGCGCCGTGCTCGAGCTGGCAGAGCCCGACCGCGGCAAGCGCGCCCGCCGGCTGGACCAGCTTCTGGCCGAGTTCTCCATCACCCATTTGCGCCGCACGCCCGCGCAGGCCCTTTCGGGAGGCGAGCGTCGCCGCGTGGAGATCGCGCGCTGCCTCGCCTCCGACCCCGCCTACGTTCTGCTCGACGAGCCCTTCGCCGGCGTCGACCCGATCGCCGTGGGCGACATCCGGGACCTTGTCTCCCACCTCAAGGATCGCGGCATCGGGGTCTTGATCACCGACCACAATGTGCGCGAAACCTTGGAGATCATCGATCGGGCATACATCTTGCATGAAGGCCGGGTCCTGATGAGCGGCGCGCCGCGCGACGTGGTGGCCGACGCGGATGTCCGCCGAGTGTATCTAGGCGAAGGCTTCCGCATCTGACGCCTCGGCGCCGGTCCATTTGGGTCGGCCTGCGAGGCCCGGATCAGAGCCGGCGCGTTTTCGCCGGCGCTGGAGCGCAGGCGGCCCGGACGGGACGCCGACGGATCGGGGGGCGGCCGCCGATGGCCGGACGTCCATGATCGGCCCGCGCCTTCAGGCGCGGCAGAGCCAGCAGCTGACCATGACGCCGCAGCTGCGTCAGGCGATCCAGCTGCTGCAGATGACCAATCTGGAGCTGGAGCGCTTTGTCGACGCGCAGCTGGAGCAGAACCCCGTTCTGCGCCGCGAAGCCCCCGCCCCGCGCCGCCGCGCAGATCCCCGAGACGGCCGCGCCGTCATGGATCTCGCCGTCGACGGGGCGCCCGCGGCGGCCTTGGAGCCCCTGGACGCCCCGGCCGGCGCCCTCGCCGAGCCGGATGCCGGCGGCGCGCCGACGGGCCCGTTCGGGATCGCGCCGGGAGCCGGGGGCGGCGGCTTCGCCGAAACGCCCGGGTCCCGCGCCTGGGGCGACGCCCCTCCGCCGCTGGAGGAGACGCTCGTCGCCGGACCGTCGTTGCTGGAGCATGTGGCCGGCCAGCTGTCGCTGATGAAAGCGTCGCCGGAGCGCCGGGCCCTCGCCCTCGCCTTCGCGGCGGAACTCGACGAGATCGGCTATCTGCGCGAATCCCCCGAAGACATCGCCGGCCGGCTCGGCGCTCCGGCCCGCGAGGCCGCTCCCGGGCTCGCCCTTCTGCAGGCTTGCGAGCCCATCGGAATCGGCGCCCGCGATCTGGCGGAATGCCTCGCGCTGCAGCTGGCCGCCCGCAACCGTCTGGACCCGGCCATGCAGGCGCTGCTGGACAACCTGCCCCTGCTCGCCCAAGCGGATCTCAGGGCCCTTCAACGCCTCTGCGCGGTCGATCCAGAGGATCTGGCCGAGATGATCGCGGAGATCCGTGCGCTCGACCCGCGCCCGGGCCGCGCCTTCTCCGCCCCCGCCGCCCTCGCCGTGGCGCCCGACATCCTCGTCGCGCCCGCCCCCGGCGGCGGCTGGCGGGTGGAGTTGAACGAGGCCACCCTGCCGCGCATTCTGATCGACAACAGCTATTCCGCCCTGGTCAGCGAGGACCGAGAAGCCCGCCGCTTCGTTTCCGAATGCGCTCGGTCGGGGGCCTTCCTGGTGCGCTCGCTCGAGCAGCGCGCCCGCACCATCCTCAAGGTCGCGGCCGAGGTCGTGCGCCGGCAGACCGCCTTCTTCGACCAGGGCGTGGCGCAACTGCGCCCGATGACCCTGCGCCAGATCGCCGACGAGATCGGCGTGCACGAATCCACCGTCTCGCGCGTCGCGGCGGGCAAGCACCTCGCCTGTCCCAGGGGCACGTTCGAGCTGCGCTGGTTCTTCACCCAGGCCATCGCCGCCGTCGATGGCGGCGAGGCGCACTCCGCCGCCTCCATCCGCGCCCGCATCAAAGGCCTCATCGACGCGGAAGACGCGCGAAAAACCCTCTCGGATGACGCGCTGGTAACTCAACTTAAAGCTGATGGCGTGAATATTGCGCGCAGGACCGTCGCCAAATACCGTGAAGGCATGAACATTCCGTCCTCGGTTCAGCGACGCCGTCTCAAGGCCGCCATGGCCTGACCTGCGGATGCGAGGCGGCGGATCGTCCGCCGCCGACCGATCGGAGTGACCGCGACAGGCTGGACGCGGGCGGGACTACGGGAGGATCCATGCACATCCAGGTCAACGGCAAGCAGTTCGACGTCGGCGACTCGCTTCGCGCCCATGCCGAGGACCGCGTCCTCGCCGCGGTGACGAAATACTCGGAGAACCCGATCGACGGCGTCGTCACCTTCTCCCGCGACGCCCATGAAATCGTCTGCGACGCGACCGCTCACCTCTCCACCGGCCTGCATGTCAAGGCCAAGGGCCGCGCCGGAGATCCGTATGCGGCGGCGGAGGGCGCCTGCGACCGGCTCGAAAAGCAGCTGCGCCGCTACAAGCGGCGACTCAAGGACCACCACAAGACCCGTCCCGCGCCGGTCGAGGCCTTCGAAGCGACGGCCTACGTGCTGCAGCCCGACCCGGAGGAGGAGCCTGAAACCCCGTCCGATTCCGAAGGCGAACCCATGGTGATCGCTGAGATGAGGCAGCGTATTCAATCGCTTACCGTCGGAGAGGCCGTGATGCAGATGGAGATGGCCGGCGAGGCGTTCCTTTTGTTCAACAACGATTCCCATGGCGGACTGAACGTGGTATTCCGCCGACCCGATGGAAATATCGGTTGGGTCGACCCCGCCAATCTGCCGAAAAGCTGATCGGCCCCGACACCCCACATGGCCGCGCGCAGCGACGCGCGCGGCGGCCCGAGGAGCACGGCCCGCCCGCCGTCCTCCGGATCGAGCGATACGGATGATCATGACCCTTGACGGCCTCCTGCGCCCCGATGCGGTTTTTCCGGCTTTGAAGGCGACGAGCAAGAAGCAGCTGCTTCAGGAGCTCGCCAACCGCGCCGCGGACCGGCTCGGGTTGGAGCCGCGCGCCGTTTTCGACGCGCTCATGGACCGCGAGCGTCTAGGCCCCACCGCCATGGGACGCGGCGTGGCGATCCCCCATGCCCGTCTTGCCGGCGTCGATCGGATCTCCGGCTTTTTCGCCCGTCTCGACAAAGGCGTGGACTTCGAGGCGGCGGACGAGACGCCGGTCGATCTCGTCTGCCTCCTGATCGCGCCGGAGGACGCCGGGGCCGACCATCTTCGCGCCCTCGCCCGCGTCTCCCGCCTGCTGCGCGACGACGGGCGCTGCGCCAAGCTTCGCTCCACCGCCGACAGCTCCGCGCTCTACGCGATCCTGGTCGAGGATCTCGCCTCGGACGCCGCCTGACCGGCCGCGACCGGCGACCAGGCCCGACCCTATGGCCCTGACCGACGACGAGCTCGATCGCTACGCCCGTCATATCGTTCTGAGGGAGATCGGCGGCCCGGGACAGCGCGCTATACGAGACGCGAAAGCCTTGGTCATCGGCGCCGGCGGGCTTGGCGCGCCGGCGATCCTCTACCTCGCCGCCGCCGGGGTCGGCGTCATCGGCATCGTCGACGACGACGCCGTGGCGCTTTCGAACCTGCAGCGGCAGGTGATCCATACCGTCGCGGATATCGGCCGGCCGAAAACTCAAAGCGCCGCCAAAGCCGTGGCGGCCCTCAATCCCGGCGTCGCCACGCAGCTGCATCCCGTGCGTCTGGACGCCGCCAACGCCGACGCGCTGATCGCGCCCTACGACATCGTGCTCGACGGCTCCGACGGCTTCGCGACTCGCCGCATCGTCAACGACGTCTGCGCCCGCCTGCGCAAACCGTTGGTCTACGCCGCCCTGGGAACGTGGGAGGGGCAGCTCACCACCTTCCGTCCGTGGGAAGGGGGCCCTTGCCTCCAATGCCTGTTCCCCGAGGACCCCGCCCCGGGCCTTGCGCCGACCTGCGCGGAGGCCGGCGTGCTCGGCGCGCTCGCCGGGGTGATGGGCGCGCTGCAAGCGGCGGAGGCGGTCAAGGAGATCACCGGCGCCGGCGAGGGTCTGTCGGGACGGCTGCTGCTGTGGGACGGGCTCGCGGCCGAAGCTCGGACCGTGAGGATCCGTCGCGATCCATCCTGCCCCATCTGCGCGCAGTTCGCCTGACGCGGTCCGTCGAGCCGTCGCCGGGCCCCGCCGCAAGGCGAGGCCCGGCCCGTCTCGGCTTTCGCGGACCGGGCATACGGCCCGATCCTGCCGCCGGCCTCGTCATGTCCTCCGGTTCAGCAGTCCCAGAAGCCATGAGCCGACGACAATGGTCAAAAGCAACGCCTGCAGATGACCATCAAGCAACCATTCGCTGGGGTAGCCGCCCAAGTCGCCGAGCAGACCCGGGGCGGACACGGTCTTGGCAGACATGCCGCCCTCCCATCCTGGTCGCAGTGACGGGACATTAATTCGACGTTCATTTCAAAGAAAGGTCTGATGCGCGGGGACCGTCTCCGCCGCGAAACGGCGTCCGGCGCGGAGACGTTGCCTCGGACGGGTCGGCTCCGCGGATCGTTTCCAGCGACGGCGTCGCGCGGCCGAACCTTCACAGCATCGAAGGCACCACCAGATCCGGCGGCCGGTGGCCGTCGGCGAAGGTCTTGACGTTGATGATGACCTTCTCGCCCATCTCCAGCCGCCCTTCCTCGGTGGCGGAGCCCATGTGGGGCAGAAGCAGCACGTTGGGCAGGCCCTTGAGCTGGGGGTTCGGCTCCGGCTCATGCTCGAAGACGTCGAGGCCGGCGCCGGCCAGGTCTCCGGCGCGGAGCATCCGGGTCAACGCGTTCTCGTCGATCACCTCGCCGCGGGAGGTGTTCACGATATAGGCCGACGTCTTCATCAGCTTCAGCCGACGGGCGCTGAGCAGGTGGAAGGTGGCGGGCGTGTGCGGGCAGTTGACGGAGACGATGTCCATGCGGGCGAGCATCTGGTCGAGGCTCTCCCAATAGGTGGCCTCCAGCTCGCGCTCGACGCCGTCATGCAGGCGGCGGCGGTTGTGGTAGTGGATCTGCATGCCGAAAGCGCGGGCGCGTCGGGCGACCGCTTGGCCGATGCGGCCCATGCCGAGAATGCCGAGGCGCTTGCCGGTGATGCGCCGTCCGCTCATGTAGCTGGGGGACCAGCCGGCCCAGGTCCCGTCGTCGATGGCCTTGGCGCCCTCCGGCAGCCGGCGGGGCACGGCGAGCATCAGGGCCATGGTCATGTCGGCGGTGTCCTCGGTGAGAACGCCGGGGGTGTTGGACACGAGGATGCCGCGCCGACGGGCCGTCTCCACGTCGATATGGTCGACGCCGGCGCCGTAATTGGCGATCAGGCGCAGCTGCTCGCCGGCCTGGGCCAGAAGGCCGGCGTCGATGCGGTCGCCCAGCGTGGGCACCAGAACGTCGGCGCGGCGCATGGCCTCGGTCAGCGCCTCGCGGTCGAGGGGCGCGTCGGTTTCGTTCAGCTCCACCTCGAAAAGCTCTCGCAGGCGCGTCTCCACCGG
>JBCCPD010000078.1:0-11503 GCA_039025075.1 Pseudomonadota bacterium
GGCCGAGGAGGCGCCGCCGTCCGCCGCCGCCGCGTCGCCCCCGTCCGCGGCGGCGGCGCCCTCGGCCCCGCCGTCGCCCGCGGCCTCCGGCCAGACGGCGGCCGGCGGGATCGTCCTCTACCCCGACTACGCCGCCGTGGTGGCGCAGCAAGGCGACACCGTCGCCGCGATGGCGGCGCGCGCCGGTCTGAGCGCCTCGGAGCTCGCCGCCTACAACGGTCTTCCGCTCAGCTACGTGCCGTCGGCGGGCGACGAGCTGGTGCTGCCGCCGCGCCCCGGAGGCTACGCCGCCGCAGCCTCCGCCGCAGCTCCGCCGACGGGCGCGGCGCCGGCTCCGTCCGCGACCGCCCCCCTCTCGGCCTCGGCCGGCGCGGCGCCCCCGTCCCCCTCCGTCGATCCGGTCACCGGCTGGTCTCCCGCCGCGGTGGGCGCAGCCATCGACGACGTCCCGGCCGAAAGCGCCGCCTCGGCGCCGCCTCCGGCCACGGGCCGGGTCTTGGACGGGGCCGGCGTTTCGCGCGAGGTCGTCTATCACGACGTGCAGGAGGACGAGACCGTCTTCTCCATCGCCCGAACCTACAGCCTGCCGGCCGAGACGCTGATCGCCTGGAACGCGCTCTCCGGACCCAACTACACCGTGCGGCCCGGTCAGGTCCTGACCGTCCCCGCCGGCGGCCCGCCGCCCAGCGTCGACGACGCCGCTCTGATCCCCACGGTGCCCGGCCAAGGCGGCGCGGCGGCCCCCCCTCCCAGCGCCGGAGCGCCCCTGCCGCCGGACACCGTGGCCCCGCAGCCGTTGGCCTCGCCGCAGCTCGGGCGCTTTCAGACCGAGACGGCCCCGCCGCCTGCGCCCGTCGCGCCAGCGCCCGCCATCGAACCGGCGGCCCAGCCCGAAGCGCCCAGCGTCGCCGCCCTCGCCGCGCCCGCCGCCGGCGACCGGCTGCTGGCCCCCGTCCCGGGCCGCATCGTCAAGCCCTACAGCCGAGAACCGGGCCCCAACCGCAACGACGGCGTCGACTTCGCCGCCTCGCCGGGCGAGGAAGTGCGCGCCGCCGCCGCCGGAGAGGTCGCCCTGGTCTCCACCTCCCTCGGCGAATGGGGAACCATCGTCCTGCTGCGCCATTCGGACGGCCTCATGACCGTCTACGGGCGGCTGGGATCGTCCACCGTCAGCAAGGGCCAGCAGGTGGACGCGGGTCAGGTGCTCGGCGCCGTGGCGGAGCCGACGGGAACCCAGGCGCTGATGCATTTCGAAGTGCGCCGCGGCGCCTTCAGCGAGAACCCAGAGGACTTCCTCTAGCCCCGCGCTCCGTCGCTGCAGGCCGCCCGCTCAGCCCAGGGCGACCCCTCGCCGTCCGGCCAGATCGGTGACGAACTGCCAGGCCACGCGGCCGGAGATCGAGCCGCGGGTCTGCCGCCACTCGATGGCCTCCTCGCGGAGCGCCTCGTCCGAGATCTCGATCCCGTAGGCGTCGCAATAGCCCCGGATCATCGCCAGGAACTGGTCCTGGCTCGCCATGTGAAAGCCCAGCCAAAGCCCGAAACGGTCCGACAGGCTCACCTTCTCCTCCGTCGCTTCGGACGGGTTGATGGCGGTGGAGCGCTCGTTTTCGATCATGTCCCGCGGCATCAGGTGCCGGCGGTTGGACGTCGCATAGAAAATGACGTTCGCCGGACGCCCTTCGACGCCCCCGTCAAGCACCGCCTTGAGGCTCTTGTAGTGCGAATCGTCCTTGTCGAAGGAAAGGTCGTCGCAGAAAAGCACGAAGCGCCGGTCCGGCGCCGCGCGCAGCAGGTTCAGCAGCCGCCCGACAGAAGGGATGTCCTCCCGCTGAATCTCCACGAGGATCAGGGGTCGCGCCCGCCCGTCGTTCACCGCCGCATGGGCCGCCTTGACTAGGCTCGATTTGCCCATGCCCCGCGCGCCCCACAGCAGCGCGTTGTTGGCCGGCAGGCCGTCGGCGAAGCGGCGGGTGTTCTCCAGCAGCGTGTCACGGCTGCGCTCGATCCCCACCAGCAGCTCGATCCCCACGCGCGACACCTGCGGCACCGGATCCAGCCGATCCGGCGAGGCATGCCACACGTAGGCGTCCGCCGCGTCGAAATCGGGCGTCGCGAGGGGCGGCGGGCTCATCCGCTCCAACGCTTCAACCAGCCGGGTGACCAGATCGGCGCCCGCCCGCTCCTCCCGCGGCTCCAGCGCCCGGCCGAAGCCGGTCATTCGCCGGGGCCCGGGGGCTTGGTCGGCACGAGGCCCAGCTCGGCGTCCTCCTCGGCCTCCCGCCGCGCGCGCTTGCGCTCCGACAGGCGCACCAGGAGGATCGAGATCTCGTAGAGCCCGTAGACCGGGATCGCGAGCCCCAGCTGGCTCAGCGGATCCGGCGGCGTCAGGATCGCGGCCGCCGCGGCGATGCCCACGATGGCGTATTTCCGCGTGCGCCCAAGCCCTTCGGAAGTCACCAGCCCCGCCCGACCCAACAAGGTCAGCAGCACAGGCAGCTGAAAGCAGATGCCGAAGGCGAGGATGAAGGTCATCATCAGGTCGAGATATTCGCGCACCCGCCCCAGGAACTCGGTGGAGGTGTCGACGCCTTCGGGCGCGCCGGTGGTGCCGTAGTCCAGGAAGAACCCGAAGGCCATCGGCGCCACGAAGAAATAGACCAGGCAGGCCCCGGCGAAGAACAGGATCGGGGTCGCCACAAGAAACGGCCAGAACGCTCCGCGCTCGTTCTTGTAGAGGCCCGGCGCCACGAACCGCCACACCTGGGTGGCGATGATCGGGAAGGCCAGGAAAAACCCGCCGAACAGGCTCAACCGCAGGTCCGTGAAGAATTTTTCGTGGAGCGCCGTGTAAATCAGCATCGGCTCCATGCCGCGATCCAGCAGCGCGCCGCGCAGCGGGTCGGTCAGCAGATCGAAGATGTGCTTGGCGAACACGAAGCAGAAGATCATGCAGGCGCCGAGGCCCCACAGGCTCCAGATCAGGCGGGAGCGGAGCTCGGCCAGATGCTCGATCAGCGGCGCCTTGCTGGCGTCGATCTCGTCTTCTTCGGCGGCGCTCATGGGCGGGGCTTTTCGGTCGCGGTCATGCGCGGGGCGGGCTCCTAATCGCGGCGCGCCGGGGCGCGGCGGATCACGTTTCGCGGGCCGGCGGCCTCGGTCGGGCTCAGGCGCCCGAAGCGGGCGGCGGCGTCGAGGATCCGGTCTCGGAGGACGCGGGCCCGGCCGCCTGCGCCGGCCCCGCCGCGGTCGAGGGCGGAGATGACGCCGGCGTCGTCTCGACCGACACGGCCTTCCGCGCCTGCCCCTCCTCGTTCATCAGGCTCTCGGCATATTTGCGCGGCGCGTCCGACCCCATCTTGGAGCTGAAATCCGCCATGGATTTCTGCACGTCGCGCATGTCCTTGCTGATGTCGACCTCGGCCGCGGCGTCCTCCATCGAGCGCTGGAACTCCCGCGCCATGCGCTTGGCCTGCCCCGCCGTCTGGCCGAGCGTCTTGAGCATGCCCGGCAAGTCCTTCGGCCCCACCACGATCAGCGCGATGGAGCCCAGAACCAGCAGCTCGGTCCAGCCGATGTCGAACATGCGCGCGCCCCGCCGCCTCGGCGTCCAGGCCTCAGGCGTCCTTCTTCTCGGCCGCGGTCGACGGGGTCACGTCCACCGCCTCGTCAGGGCCGGTCGCGACCTTTTCCGGCTCGTCGTCCTCGGCCATGCCGCGCTTGAAGCTCTTGATGCCCTTGGCCACGTCGCCCATCAGCGACGAGATCTTGCCGCGGCCGAAAAGCAGCACGACCAGGACCGCGACGATCAGGATCTGCCAGATGCTCGGGGCCATGTGACGACCTCCTTGAATTTGCGTCGGAGAGCGTTCCTCCGACGACGTGCCTGCGCCGCGTCCGCCGCGGCGGCGTTCCTCCAATGACATATGGGATGCTCGGCGCAGGTTCCAGCCCGAAAGGCGCGATCGGCCCCTCAGGCCCCCTCGAACCGGGGACCGGCCTCGGAGGCCGCGGCGCGGGGAAAGACGAAGCATCGCTCCCGCCGCAAGGACAGCCACAGGGCCGCGCCCGCCTCCGGCAGCCAGGCCCCCGGCGCCGTCGCCTTCAGCAGGCTGCCGTCATGGTCCATGCGCACTTCGATCAGGCTTTCGGACCCCATGAAGCGCGCCCGCGCCACGGTCCCGCGGGCCGGCGCGCCGTTCTCGGTCGACGGCTCCGGCCCGCCGCGCCCGTCGTCCACATCGATCTTCAGGTGCTGCGGCCGGATGACGATCTCCACCTGGGCGCCCTCGGCCAGTCCGGGACAGGGGAAGCGGCCGAAGGGCGTGTCCGCCTCACGCCCGTTCACTTCGGAGCGCACGGCGTTGAGGTCGCTGAACACCGCCGCCGCGGCCCGGTCCACCGGTCGGTCGTAAAGCTGGCAGGGCGCGCCGATCTGCACGATCCGCCCGGCGCGCATCAGCGCGATGCGGTCGGCCATGCGCATGGCCTCCTCGGGCTCGTGGGTCACCAGCAGCACCCCGGCCCCGTCCGCGGTCAGAAGGCCCAGCGCCTCGTCCCGCACCTCGTCGCGCAACCGCTTGTCGAGGCCCGAGAACGGCTCGTCCATCAGCATGACCGACGGCCGCGGGGCCAGCGCCCGGGCCAGCGCCACGCGCTGCTGCTCTCCGCCCGACAGCTGATGCGGGAACTTCGGCCCGAAACCGGCCAGGCCGACGCGCGACAGCAGCGCGTCGCCCCGCGCCTTTTCCGACCGCTTCAGCCCGAACGCCACGTTCTGCGCGACCGTCAGATGCGGAAACAGCGCGAAATCCTGGAACACCAGCCCCACTTGGCGCGCCTCGGGGGGCGCATGGCGGGATGCGTCCGACACCGTCGCGCCGTCGATCGAGACCGTGCCCCGGTCCTGCCGGTCCACGCCCGCGGCGATGCGCAGCGTCGTCGACTTCCCGCAGCCGGACGGGCCGAGCAGGCAGACGATCTCCCCCGGCGCGACGTCGAGCGTCACGTCCCGGACCACGTCCCGCCCCGCGAAGGCGCGGGTCAGGCCCGCAAGGGACAGGCGCGGCGGAGACGGCGTCGCGGAAAGGGTCAAGGGCCGGCTCGCCTGGTTGCCTGAGCGTTTCGGTCGGAGAATGGACGCCGATTTAGCAACGGCCCCTGCCGGCCGCAAGCGACGGGCGGACGGGCCTCTCCCGGCCTCCGCCGGCGGCCCCGGCAGAGCGCCCTCTCCGAACGTCCGGCACGGGCGTCCGGCCTGGGCGTCCGGCCCGAGCTTGCGCGACGCTTCGATGAAGCTTTCGCGAAGACTTCGCCGCCGCGGGCTCAGATCAAGGGCCAGCCCGCCGCCATCGCGCAGGCACGGATCCGAAGACCCGCCCCCGGCGAAAGGAGCGCGCCCCCATGCTCGATCTCGAAACGCCGCGGACCGCCAAGGCCGGCGCGGCCACGCGGCCCCGCCCCGCGCCGCAGCCCGCGCCCGCATCGTCCCGATCCGAACCCTCGCCCCTGATCGACGTCCAAGGCATCGACTTCTGGCACGGCCCCAAGCAGGTCCTGCACGACGTGAGCTTCGACCTGCGCCGGCGCGAATGCCTCGCCTTCATCGGCCCCTCCGGCTGCGGCAAGTCCACCCTGCTCAAATGCCTCAACCGCATGCAGGACGACGTGGCCGGCGCGCGCATGGGCGGCCGCATCCTCTACGACGGCGAGGACATCCACGCTCCCGAGGTCGACCCGCCGCTCCATCGCCGCCGCTTCGGCTGGGTGGCGCAGAAGCCCAACCCGTTCGCCTGGTCCATACGGGAGAACATCGCCTATGGCGCGCGTCTGCACGCCGTGGTCGACCCGCCGCGGATGGACGCGCATGTGGAGGGCTGCCTGCGCGCCGCCGGCTTGTGGGAGGAGGTGAAGGACCGCCTCGGCGCGAGCGCGCTCGGCCTCTCGGGCGGTCAGCAGCAGCGCCTGTGCATCGCCCGCGCCCTCGGCACGCGGCCGCAGGTCCTGCTGATGGACGAGCCCTGCGGCTCCATCGACCCCGTCGCGACCGCCCACTTGGAAGCGCTGATCCTTCGGCTCAAGCGCCGGATGGCCATCGTCGTCATCACCCACAACATGGAGCAGGCGAGGCGCGTCGCCGACCGGGTGGCCTTCCTCCAGCTGGGCCGCCTGCGCGAGATCGGCGAGACCAAGCAGGTGTTTTCGAACGCCCGCGATCCTCAGTGCGCCGCCTATCTGCGCGGCGAGTTCGGCTGAGCCGCCGTCGCCGCGACGCTCCGCCCGAACGCGCTCAGCCCGAACGGACGCCGCCCGGCCGCGCGCCGCCGGCGACCTTCGGGGCGTCGGCGGGTCCGCCCCGGCCGAAGGCCGGCGGGACCGCCCCGCGACGGCGCGCAAGGGCGCGCCGGACCGCAGGCCCGCTCTTGCTGCCGGACGCCGCCGCGCTATGCCTTGCCCGCATGGTCAGACTGGACGCCGTGACCCTCAAGCAGCTGCGCGCGCTCGCCGCGATCGACGCCCATGGCTCGGTCACCGCCGCCGCGGGCGCGCTCAACGTCACGCCCCCCGCCGTCTCCTCCCAGCTCCGCGCCCTCGAAGCGAACCTGGAGGCGGAGCTCGTCCGCCGCGGCCCCGACGCTCCCGCCGCCCTCACCCCCGCGGGTCGCGAAATGCTCGCCGCCGTCCAGCACATCGAAGCGACGCTGCTGACCGCGCAGGAACGCGTCCAGGCCGCCGCCGCCGGCCGCACCGGCCGCGTCGCCTTCGGCGTCGTCTCCACCGGCAAATACTTCGCTCCCGGCTTGATCCGCCAGCTGCGCGACGCGCATCCCGAACTCGAAGTCGCCCTGCGCATCGGCAATCGCGGCTCCATCGTCTCGGCGCTGGAGCGGCGGGAGATCGACCTGGCGCTCATGGGCCGCCCCCCTGCCGCGCCGCCGGTGGAGTCGGACTTCCTCGGCCCCCACCCCCACGTCATCGTGGCCCCGCCCGACCATCCCCTCGCCGGCCGCCGCGGACCGGTCCCCGCCGAGGCTTTGCTGCGCGAAACCTTCCTGATGCGCGAGGAAGGCTCGGGCACCCGCATCATCATGACCCGCTTTCTGGACCGCATCGGCCGCGGCCGCCCCTGGCGCGGCCAGGACATGGGCACCAACGAGACCATCAAGCAGGCCGTGATCGCCGGCCTGGGCATCGCCTTCATCTCCGCCCACACCGTCACGGTGGAGCTCGGCGACGGCCGCCTGAAGATCCTCGACGTCGAAGGCCTGCCCATGGTCCGCGACTGGATGCTGATCCGCCGCGCCGACGCCGAGCTCAGCCCGGCGGCCGAGCGCTTCCGCCAGCTCGTCCTCGCCCAGCAGGGCCGATTCCTGCCGGAGGTCGCGGGCCGCGGCCCCGCCGCCGCGGCCGCCGAATAGCGCCGGCCGAAAGCCCCTTTCGTTGTTCGAAAAAACCTCCGCCGGCCCATAAGTCGCGGTTTCGACGCCGAAGCCGCCCCGATCGATCACGAGGATGACAAGTTGATCGCTCCGGCCGTTGACCTTCGGCCGCGCTGCGCGAAGGTCTGGCGACGCCAAGCTGCAGGAGCGCCCGCCCCATGACCCGCCAAGACACGCTCTCCCCCGACGGGCCCGTCCGGTTCTCCGACCCGGACGTGACCGCCAAGGGCGAACCGCGGGCCTCGGTGCCTCTGATGGGCGCGACCACGCTGTGGTTCAACACCGGCACGCTGTGCAACATCGAATGCCTGCGCTGCTACATCGAAAGCTCCCCCTCAAACGACCGCCTCGTCTACATCACCCGCGTCGAGGTCGAGGACTTCCTCGCCCAGATCGAAGACCGCGCCTGGCCGGTGCGCGAGATCGGCTTCACCGGCGGCGAGCCGTTCATGAACCCCCAGATGATCGGCATGGCCGAAGCCTCGCTGGAGGCCGGCCACGACTGCCTGATCCTCACCAACGCCATGAAGCCCCTGATGCGCCCCGCCATGCAGGCCGGCGTCGCCTCCTTGCGCAAACGCTTCGGCGAACGCCTGACCCTGCGCGTCTCCCTCGATCATTGGTCGGCCGAAAAGCACGATGAGGAGCGCGGCGCAGGCGCCTTCGCCGTCGCCCTCGCCGGCATGCGCTGGCTGCGCGATCAAGGCGTGCGCATGGGCGTGGCCGGCCGCACGCTCTGGGGCGAGACGGACGCCGAATCCCGCGCCGGCTACGCCCGCCTGTTCGAGGCCGAGGGCTTCGACATCGACGCCGCCGACCCGGGCGTCTGCGTGCTCTTTCCGGAGATGGACGAAACCGCCGAAGTGCCTGAGATCACCACCGCCTGCTGGGGCATCCTCGGCAAGCGGCCCAAGGACATCATGTGCGCCACCTCCCGCATGGTGGTCAAACGCAAGGGCGCCCCGCGCCCCACCGTGCTTTCCTGCACCCTGCTGCCCTACGATCCCCAATTCGAGATGGGCGAGACGCTCGAGGCCGCCGAGGCGCCGGTCAAGCTCAACCACCCCCATTGCGCCAAGTTTTGCGTGCTGGGCGGTGCCAGCTGCTCCGCCTGAGCCCGCGCCCGGCCCTGCGGCCCCCTTTTCCTTTGCCATTTGCGCCCGGGCGCGCCATCTGTGCGCGCGGGCGCGCCTTTCGAGGCGCGGCAAATCGTGTAAACTGAACCTGACGCGCTCCGCGGGCGCCGAACGAGACGGGAGAGGACGATGAGCGTTCGTCCCTGGCGCGACATCGCGCGCCGGAAAAGCCGCAAGATCCGGGTCGGCAAAGTCGAGGTCGGCGGAGACGCTCCGATCTCCGTTCAGACCATGACGAACACTCTGACACACGACACGCGCGCGACGATCGATCAGGTTCAGCGCTGCGCCGAGGCCGGGGCCGACATCGTCCGCGTCAGCTGCCCGGACGTGGAAAGCACCAAGGCCCTCAAGGCCATCTGCGCCGTCAGCCCGGTGCCGATCGTCGCGGACATCCACTTCCACTACAAACGCGCGCTGGAGGCGGCGGAGGCGGGCGCCGCCTGCCTGCGCATCAACCCCGGCAACATCGGCAGCGCCGAGCGCATCGCCGAAGTGGTCAAGGCCGCCAAGGACTACGGCTGCTCGATCCGCATCGGCGTCAACGCCGGCAGTCTCGAGCGCGACCTGCTGGAAAAATACGGGGAGCCCTGCCCCGAGGCGATGGTCGAAAGCGGCCTGCGCCACATCGGCATCCTGGAGGACAACGACTTCCAGGAATACAAGATCAGCTGCAAGGCCTCGGACGTGTTCCTCGCCTCCGCCGCCTACATGGCCCTGTCGGAGGCGACGGACTGCCCCATCCACCTCGGCATCACCGAAGCCGGCGGCCTCGTCTCCGGCACCGTGAAGTCCGCCATCGGCCTCGGCCAGCTCCTGTGGATGGGCATCGGCGACACGATGCGGGTCAGCCTCTCCGCCGATCCGGTCGAAGAGGTCAAGGTCGGCTTCGAGATCCTCAAGTCCCTCAACCTGCGCCACAAGGGCGTGACCATCATCTCCTGCCCCTCCTGCGCCCGCCAAGGCTTCGACGTCATCAAGACCGTCGCGGTGCTCGAAGAACGCCTCGCCCACGTCACCACCCCCATGACCCTCTCCATCATCGGCTGCGTGGTGAACGGCCCGGGCGAGGCCAAGGAAACCGACATCGGTTTCACCGGCGGCGGCGCAGGCTCCGGCATGGTCTATCTCAGCGGCGTGCAGGACCATAAGATCGACAATCCAAAGATGGTCGATCACATCGTCGAGCTGGTAGAACGCAAGGCCGAGGCCCTGGAAGCCGAACGCGCCGCCGCCGAAGCCGGCGAAGGCGGGGTCGCCGCCGCCGAGTAGGGCGCAGGCGAAGGCGCGCCGAATGAGGGTCCTGAGGAAAATGCTGTTCTGGCTGCTCGTCCTGAACGTCGTCGCGGTGGCCGGGGTCGCCGTCTACATGCGCGCCGCTCCCCTCGGCGCCGCCGCCGAACATGTCGACCCCATGACCGTGACCCGCGCCGCCACCCCGAACAACGTCCTGACCGGCCCCGAGGGCCTGTCAGGTTCCGGCAAGCCCGCCCCGCTCTGGATGGCCTCGCCGGAGGATCTGATGGCCGCCTTCGACAAGGTCGCCCTCGCGGCGGATCGCACCCGGCGCGTCGCCGGCTCCGTCGACTCCCTGCACGCCACCTACGTCCAGCGCTCGCGCCTGATGGGCTATCCCGACTTCATCAGCGTCAAGGCGCTGCCGGCCGGCGAAGGCGCGACCCTCGCGGTCTACTCCCGCTCCCGCTACGGACGCTCCGATCTCGGCGTCAATGCCAAGCGCGTCGCAGCCTGGCTCGACGCCATCGACCTGCCGCGAGTCGAATAGGCGTCCCCGCCAGAACCGCCCCTCGGCGCGGCAGAGCTTGACCCGCGCGTCAGGTCCGCGGATGACAGAGCCATGATCCCCCGAGAGACCCTCGAGCAGATTCTGCAGCGTTTCGAATTCCTCGAGGCCTCGATGTCCGAAGGGACCGGCGACCTCGCCGCTCTCGGCCGCGACTACGCCGAACTGCGCCCGGTGGCCGAGCAGGCCCGCGCCCATCTCGCCCTCGTCGACGGCATCGCCGAGGCCGAAGCGCTGCTCCGCGACGCCGAGATGGCCGCTCTCGCCGAAGAAGAGCTCGCCGACCTGCGCGCCCGGCTGCCGGTCTCCGAGCAGACCATGCGCATCGCCCTGCTGCCCAAGGACATGGCCGACGCGCGCCCGGCGGTCCTCGAAATCCGCCCAGGAACCGGCGGCGCCGAGGCCGCGCTCTTCGCCGGCGATCTTCTTCGGATGTACCAAAAATACGCCGAACGCCGCGGCTGGCGCTTGGAGATCCTCGAGGAGTCCGCGGCCGAAGGCGGCGGCCTCAAGGAACTCGTCGCCGCCATCAAGGGCGAGGGCGTCTTCGCCCGCCTCAAGCGCGAAAGCGGCGTGCACCGGGTCCAACGCGTCCCCGCCACCGAAAGCCAGGGCCGCATCCACACCTCCGCCGCCACCGTCGCCGTCCTGCCTGAGGCCGAAGAGGTCGACGTCGCCCTCGACCCGGCGGAGATCCGCATCGACACCATGCGCGCCTCGGGCGCCGGCGGGCAGCACGTCAACACCACCGACTCGGCCGTCCGCCTCACCCACCTGCCCACCGGCATCGTCGTCACGGCGTCGGAGAAATCCCAGCACCAGAACCGCGCCCGCGCCCTGCAGGTCCTGCGCGCCCGCCTCTTCGACCTCAAGCGACAGGAGGCCGACGCCGCCCGCGCCGCCGACCGCAAGGGCCAGGTCGGCTCCGGCGACCGATCGGAAAGGATCCGCACCTACAACTTCCCGCAAGGAAGGGTCACCGACCACCGCATCAACCTCACCCTCTACAATCTCGGCGAGGTGATGGAGGGCGACCTGGACGACATCGTGGACGCCCTGGCGGAGGCGGAGCAGGCGGCTCAGCTGGCGGAGATGGACGGATGAACCGCCCCATGACCCAGCCC
>JBCCPD010000079.1:0-11419 GCA_039025075.1 Pseudomonadota bacterium
GAAATGGCGGCACTCGGCTGGAAGAACCCGGATGGGACGATCCCGCCAGCGGTGCAGGCCATGTTCAAAACGCCGGAGCAGGGGGCCTCTACATCTGTGTGGGCAGCGACCTCGGCTCAACTGGATGATCGTGGCGGAGAGTATTGTGAGGATTGCGATATCGCGCAGCTGGCCACCGAAGACAGTCAACGCTGGGAGCATGCGCGCGAGTGGATCTGCGATGAAGAGAAGGCAGAGCGCCTCTGGAGCATGAGCGAGGCGATGCTGGCCGACGCATAGCCACGGGTCATGACCGTCATCCTTTTTCCTGCTTGGCGCGTATAGAGGCCAAACAGGAGACCCCATGCGCATAGCAATACTGGCTGCGGCAGCAGCGTGTTTAGCAAACGGACCAGCTTTGGCAGAGACGATGACGTGTAAAACCCTGATCGAGCACAGTGCGGCTGACACCGACAATCCGTGGCAGACCGTTAATGATGGTGTCATGGGCGGCCTGTCGAGCGGTGGGTCTGTGTTGAGCGATGGCGCGCTGCTGTTCAAAGGCGTGACGAATACAAATGGCGGCGGGTTCAGCTCGATCCGTATTCCGGTTGAACGCGGTGCGATGGCGGGTGCGGATCATCTGAAAGTGCATATGAAGCGGGATGTGCGGACCTATTCGATGACGCTGCGGACAAATGTCACGTCATTTGGGCGGCGGATTGCTTTCAGGACCGACATCCAAGGCTCACCTGAGGGGGAGTGGGGTGACGGTGTTCTGAAATTTGACAGGTTGAAGGCTTCGATCTGGGGTCGGTCTGTTCCTGACGCCGTGTTTGATCCGGCTGAAGTCGTTGAAATGGGCATTATTATCTATGACGGTGAGGACGGCCCGTTTGAGATGAATCTCAGCAAAATCGAGGCGTGTTCGGCAGACGCGGATACGGGTGCGTAAACAGATCGCTTGACCAAGTTCCGCGAGACGCGCAGGGGAAGATATGGTCGATTCGTCTTCTCCGCATGAACAGCCTACGGTGAGAAGCCGCGTCCGTCTGTTTGTGACACTCGGGCTTTTGGGCTTTCTGCTCAGTCTTTTTCTCTTTGGGCGCTATACGGGGTTTATTAATCTCGACGGCTTGCAGAATGCGATGGGTGAGTTTGCTGATGGGCCTTGGGGTGTTCCGGCGCTCATCCTGACATTTTGCGGCTGTGCTTTTATCGGCGTGCCGCAATTTGTTTTGATTGGTATTGCCGTGTTTGCGTTCGGTCCACTGTGGGGCGCGGTCTGGTCTTGGGTGGCGACGCTTTGTTCGGGTACAATCACGTTCTGGCTCGGGCGATTTTTCGGGCAAGGGACACTGCAACGCCTTGGTGAGGGGCGGATCAAACGCTTTACCGACTTCATCGCGCGCAATGCGTTTCTCGCCAGTGTTATCGTGCGCAATGCGCCTGCAGGGCCCTTCATTATTGTAAATATGGCCTTTGGGGCGGTGCGTGCGCCCTACCTTCACTATGCGGGTGGGATGGCGCTCGGGATCTTACCCAAGATTGCGGTTATCGCCTTCGGGATGCAGTCAATCGAGGCCATACTGAGCGGGAATATCATGCTGGCTGTGATTGCAGGACTTGCCTGTCTCGCGTTTTTGATCGGCGGGTTGCTCTATGTTCGGTATCGACGCCGAAAAGGGGAAGATATTGCGCTGAGTGCAGATTAGTCGGTTGACAGAGCCTTTTATCGGTCGCATGCAAGCCATATGAGCAAGAATTTGCCTCTATTGGGCCTATCGCTCCTTATCAGCCCCTGGCTGTCATGACTGTGTAGGCGCACGGTCTGCGGTCAGGGGAGACACGATACCCTTCCTACTCACTGATCCTCGGCCGGCCCCATGAGCACTTCTTCTGATCTTATTATTTTGGTCTCCACGCCGCAGAGGGCCATCCAGGCCTCGGTCAAGCCGGTCTGGTCGGGCATCGAGAAGGGGATGATGCGGGCGCCGAGGCTTTCAAGCGCGGCGGCGGCGTCGGTGACGGCTTGGGCGACGACGGGGTCGAGTTCTTCGACCATGGCCGGGTCCAGGCCGACCTTGAGGCCGGAAATCGGCGCGCCGCAGAGGGCGACGTAGTCCTCGGGCGGGCTCAGCAGCGTGGTAGGGTCGAGCGGGTCGGGCCCGGCGATTGCGGCGAGGATGGCGGCGCAGTCTTCGGCCGTGCGCGCCATGGGGCCGACATGGTCGAGGCTGTCGGCGAGGGCGAAGACCCCGGCGCGGGACACCCGGCCCCAGGTGGGTTTCAGTCCAGTTATGCCGTTGGCATGGCTCGGAAAACGGATCGAGCCGCCGGTGTCGGAACCCAGGGTGCCGAAGCAAAGGCCGGCGGCGACCGCGGCGCCGGAGCCGGAGGAGGAGGCCCCGCTCCAGTGCCCGGGGGAGAAGGGGTTGAGGGGCGTGGGCATCTGCGGGTGGTGGTTCGAAAACGCCCCTTCGGTCATCGCCAGCTTGCCTAGGACGATGGCGCCGGCCTGGCGGAGGCGGGCGGTGACGGTGCAGTCGGCGTCGGCCATGTAGTCCTTGTAAAGGGTCATGCCCGCGGCCGTCGGCGCGTCGTGGGTGCGGCAGAGGTCCTTGAGCGCGATGGGCACGCCGTGCAGCGGGCCTCTGATGAAGCCGGAAAGGATCTCCGCCTCGGCCTTGGCGGCCTCCTTGCGGGCGCTGTCGGCCATGACGTGCTGATAGGACTTGAGCGCCCCGTCATAGGCCTCGATGCGCGAGAGCATCGTCTCGGTCAGCTCGACCGGGGAAAGCCGTCGATCGGCGATGCGGGCCGAAGCCTCCATCAGCGACAGGTCGGCGGGGGCGGACTCGGATGCTGGATCGAGGGGCATGGGCGCTCCGGACTGATCGGGTTGCGCCGATGATGGCGGAAGGACCAATTCTTCCGCAACTGTTTTCATTTTGAGGAATATGTCCGCAGCAAATGGGCCGGCGCCTGCGGAATGGGCGGCGAGGACGTCGGGGCGCCGTCGGCCGGCGAGGCGGCGGACGGCGCGCGGAGGGTCACTCGGCCGCGTGGCGGCTTCGCGGGGCCCCGGCGAGGTCCGTGAGCATCGGATGATCGGGGCGCCGCCCTTCCCGGCAGGAGGCGTCCAGGTCGGTGAGGACCTCGCGGACCGACTCGAGCTCCCGCATCTTGCCCTCGATCTCATCGAGATGCCGGCGCACCACCGCGCGCACTTCCTGCAAGGTCAGGGCCCCGTCGTCGTAGAGCGTGAGCAGAGCGCGGCATTCCTCGACCGAAAACCCGACCGAGCGGGCGCGGCCGAGAAAGGCCAGCACATGCACGTCGCGGTTGCGGAACCGGCGGTAGCCGTTGGCCCCGCGCTCGGGGCTGACGAGGCCGATCTCCTCATAATAGCGGATGGTCTTCGCGGGCAGACCGCTGGCGGACGCCACCTGGCCGATGTTCATGGGATGGGCTCCTGATCAAGCCCGGCCGGCGGAACGACGCGGCCGGAGAACGCTACGCGGGAGGGGCGGAAACCGCGGACGTCGCGGGACCCTCCCAGGGATGACGAAACATTCATGCAGAATTCATGTTGTTGAGTCAAGCAAGATGAACATGCGTTTATCATCCGCCGCGACGTCCTTCGTCGGAGGCGCAGGGCTCGCCGCAGCGGACCTGGTCGACGGCCTCCATCCGCGTGGCGTGGCGGGCCGTGAGGCGCTCCACGTCGAAAAGGCGGAGGGCTCCGAAGAGGCCGATGCCGTCGCTGGCGGTGGAGATGGCGACGAGGATGTCGGGGGCGCCATGCTCGGACGGGCGTTCGGCGACCATGATGGAATAGCTGGCCGGACCGGGCAGGCGCGAAAGGGCGTAGGTTTCCGCCTGGGCGATGGTCGCCTGACCCACGGCCACCAGCCGCGCCGCGTCGCGCGCGACGGTCTGCATGTGGCCGTGGGACCGGAAGGCGAGGCTGAGATCGAGGGTCACGCCTGCGATGAAGGCCGCTGCCGGCAGCAGCACGGCCGGGGCCAGAGCGCGATGGCGGGCGCCGGCGGCGCGCAGCCGGGCGATGCCGTCGCCGAGGCGTTTGACCGGATTGCGGAGGGAAACGGAAGGTTCGGCGGCCGATGACGGCCGGTTGGGTTCGAGGACCATGACGCGCCTCAGAGCTTATGCAACACACGCAGGTCCGACTGGACAGCAACACGCCGGACTTCTTTCAGGTAAATGAACCCTGCCTGAAAGTCAAACCTTATCTGAACACTTTGTTCATTTTAAGTTGAGCGGTCCCGGCAGGTTCCGGGTCGGCGTGCCGCGCGTCGGCGCGGCGCCGGCGTCGACCGTGCCGTCGACGGGTTTACCGGTCAGCGGGTCAGCGAGGTCGCAATGGCCAGCTTGGCGACGGGCGACCAGGTCGTTTCGGGCCACTCGGAGGCGAGCTCCTCCGGGCAGGCCTCGAAATCGGTGCGGTCGCCGACGTCCACGTCGCGCATGGCTTCCCCGTAGACGCCGAGGATCTGCCGCGGCGACGGCCCGAGCTGCAGAGACCCGCCGGCGGCGATCTGCACGCCGCGCAGGGTCGACGAGGCGCCGAAGCCGACATCGCCCTTGGCGAAGACGTAGACGCTGTTGACGCCTTCGTCGCAGACCGTGGGCGGGCCGAGCGTGGCGCCGATGCCGAAGGTCACCGCGCCGCCGGACAGCAGCACGACGTCCACCAGCGTGGCGTCGTCGCCGATCGTGAGCGGTCCGTCGGCGACGATGGCGATGCGGTTGAGAACGGCGCCGGCGGGGATCTCCACCGGGCCCGAGATGATGTAGAGCGAGTCGCTCACCAGCCGCCGCGGCAGGCGGCTCGCCCTGAAGGGGCCGCGGGCGACGTAGTCGGGCAGCCCGCCCAGCCCCTGGCGGAATTCGATGTCGAGCTCGGGCGTCAGGCGCGGCAGGGAGACGGAGAGCGACTGTTCGAACGTCGCCTCGTCTACGCCGGTGTTGCCCCAGCCTTCGTAGAGTTCCTCGTCGTCCTCCAGGGTCAGGACCGAGCCGCGGTCGAAGACGTTCTCCGCCCCGATTTCGATCGCCTGTTCGCCGTGCAGGCACCATCCGTCGGGAAGGTGGTTGGAGGAGCCGACGAGCGCCTCGCCTTCGGCCGCGAAGCCTCCGGCGGCGCAGGGGTCCTCGACCGCGCCCCCGTCTGCGCCGCGGCGGGCCACCGCGTCGGCTTCGAGGTTGAAGTCGACCTTGCCGACGAGCTTGAGCAGAAGCGTGGGCAGGGCGTTGCCGCGGCCCTCGGTACGCCCGACCTCCACGCGCACGGCGTCGGCCGGAAGCTCCCCGGCGCGGAAGGCGCCGTCGAGCCAGGCGCCGATCTGCACGTCTGTGACGTTGAGCACCTGGCCATGAAGGGACGGGGGCAGGTTGACCTCGGTGAAGGCCCTGGCGGTGCGCCGCGCCTCGGCCGCGTCGGGCAGGTCGAGCACGGCGGCGAGGGCGGCGGCGTCGGCCGCGGCCTGCAGCATGGCCTTGGTGCGGAAGGCGTTGGCGGTGTCGATGGCGAAGCCGCTGGCGGCGAGCAGCGTGGCGAGCCACACCATGTTCTGCACGGTGACGGAGCCGCGGTCGTCGCGGCACTGCCGCACGAGGCGGCCGAGAGCGCGGCGCAGGCGGCGGATCACGAGCTGGTCTCTTCCTCGTCCTCCTCCGGGAGCACCTCCCGGCGCATGGAGTAGACGGTGCTCAGCCGCTCGATGGTCAGCAGGTCCAGCGTGCCGAAGATTGAGACGTCGGCGCTTGACGCGACGATGGAGACGGTGACCGTTGGCATCGCGTCCGAGGTTTCGACCACGTCGATGGCGTAGGACGCGTTGCCGGGCAGAAGGCGGGCGGCGTAGGATCTGGCCTGCTCGCCCGTCATCTCGCCGACCGCGACGCGGCGCGCGGTCTCTCGGGCGGCGTCCCACATGCGGCCATGGGTGTGGAAGGAGAGGCTCGCGTCGATGGAGACGCCGATCAGCGAGGCGAACACCGGAAGCCACAGAGCATGCTCCACCGTGGCGGAGCCGCGGTCGTCGCGGAAGATGCGGTGGAGCGGAAGGAGGCGGCGCGCAGCTTCGCCGAGGACCCGTTGGGGAACGATGGACGTTCTGACGATGTCCCTCACCGACGCCATTGCCGACCCCGTCTACGGCAAACTGGGATCACGCGGTCAACGCACGCAGACCGCGCAAAATTAACCATAGAGAAGTGCAAAATGCCGACCTTAAAGTCAAGTTCCAGAAACGGTCATCTTGATGAAGAATCCGTTTAGGTTCAGGACCTTCAGCAACCGTTCAGAGGCTGCCAGGCCCCAATTTCAGAGCTTTTGTAAATAGCGGATTCAATTGAAAGATTCCCAACGTAGGAAGCGGCCTCGGTTTCCGCTGGCTCGCCTGACGCTAGGGAAGAGATCGCATGGGTTTGAAAAGCTTCGACGCATCCGCCGCCGAAACCTGAACGGATCGGCACGGCGTTTTCGAGCTGAAACCATCGAGAATCGCCGAAGACGCGGCGCCGGACGATTCCCTCTCCGTCGAGGGAGAGGACGCCCTCGGTTCCCTCGATCAGAGCCTCGCCCATGGTGCGGCGCGGATCCTCGGCGGGGTGGTCGAGCAGGCGGTTGCCGTCGAAGAGGGCGCGGGCGCCGGAGGCGAGGCGGAAGATCACCAGGCCCGCGTCCTCTCCGGCGATGGCTGGGTTGAGGCGGCGCAGGTCGGCGAAGACGGCCTCCGGCTCCCCGGCGAGGTAGCGGAAGGTGTCGATCCAATGGATGCCGGTCTCGTGGATCAGAAAGCGCGGCATGGCTTGGAAGTAGGGCTGGCGGGCGAGGTAGGCGTCCGGGCCCTGGCCGTCGCCGGGGCGCAGGCGGAAAGTCAGGTTGTGAACCTCTCCTATCTCGCCGCGGTCGAGGGCGGCGCGCAGGGTGCGGTACCAGGGCTGGAAGCGGAAGTTTTCGTGCACGATGAGGCGGATGCCGGCCTGCGCGGCCTCCTGCGTGACGGCGCGGGCGGCATCGAGGTCGCCGCAGAAGGGCTTTTGGCAAAGGATCGCGCCGACCCGGGCCGAAAGGCCGAGGCGGATGAGGTCCGCATGGGCGGCGGGAGGCGCGGCGATGTCGAGGAGAACGTCCGAGAGGTCCGGCCCCAGCGCGGCCAGCATCGCTTCGGCCGAGTCGTGGGCGGGAAGTCCCGTGGCGGCGGCGGCCTCGGCGTTCGGATCGGCGATCGCGACGGCGTCGGTCTGCGGGATCGCCGCCCAGGCGTCGCGGTGGAAGCGGGCGAAGTAGCCGGCGCCGACGCAAGCCACGCGCCAGCGGCGTTCGGTCACTCCGCGGCCTTGAGCGCGGGCGCCGGCGGCGCGAACGGCCGGGCGTTGGCGAGGCTCGGGACCCGGGAGCGGGCCTCGGCCACGCGGGAGAGGTCGAGGTCCACCAGCGTGACGCCCGGGGCCTCCCCGGCGTCGGCCAAAACCTCCCCCCAGGGGGCGACGGCCAGGGAATGGCCGTAGGTCTTGCGGATGCGCGCGTCCGCCACCTTGGCCGGGTGGGTTCCCGTCTGGGCGGGGGCGAGCACGAAGCAGCCGGTCTCGATGGCGCGGGCGCGCAGCAGCGTCTCCCAATGGGCGCGGCCGGTCGGGACCGTGAAGGCGGAGGGGACGGTGAGGATCTGGGCGCCGGCCTCCGCCAGGGCGCGGTAGAGGGCGGGGAAGCGCATGTCGTAGCAGATGGTCAGGCCGAGGCGCGGAGCGCCGGGCGCCTCCGGCAGGTCGGCGACGACGGCGCGGGCGCCGGGTCGGTAGGCGGAGGACTCCCGGTACCTTTCGCTGTCCGACACGGCGACGTCGAACATGTGGATCTTGTCGTAGCGGGCGCGGACGGAACCGTCGGGGCCCAGCAGAAAGCCGCGGTTGACGAAGGGGGCGTCGCCCGGACCCGCGTGCGCGTCGGCCAGCAGGGCGAGGGAGCCGATCAGAAGGGGTTTGCCGAGCTCCGCAGCCAGACCGCGGAAGGCGGCGAGCGAGGGATCGTCGGCCTCCGCGCGCAACGTCTCATGCTGATGGCGGCGGGAGAGGGTGACGATGTTGGTCACTTCCGGCGTCGCGATGAGGTCGGCGCCTTTGGCCGCCGCCCGGCGTATCAGGGCGGAGGCCGCATCGGCGGAGGCGATGGGGTCGTCGCCCGAGCAGGTCTGGATCAGGGCGGCGCGCAGCTGTGACATCGACGGCGCGCGCGTCAGGCCAGCAGGGCGTCGAGGCGGCCGGCGCGCTCGAGGGCGTGCAACTCGTCCGAGCCGCCGACTCCCACGCCGTCGATGAAGATCTGCGGGACGGTGCGGCGGCCTTCGGCGCGCTCGATCATCTCGGCCTTGGCGCCGGGGGTTTGGAAAACGTCATGCTCCAAATAGGCGACGCCCTTGGCATCCAGCAGGCGCTTGGCGCGCACGCAGAAGCCGCAGAGGGGAGAGGTGTAGATCTCAACCGGTTTCATCTTCGGACCCTTTCGGCTGCTCGGGCCGAATATAGGGAGCGCGAAGCCGGGCGCAACGGCGCGCCCGCGCCGGCGGTTCGGGCCGACGCCGGGGCCGAGGGCGGGGCCGAGGCTGCGGTCGAGCTTGGGGCCCGGTATCAGGCGGCGTCCTCCCGCGGCGTGGCCGCCACGCGGGCGAGGGTGAGCGCGTGCACTTTGGCCGCCCCGCCCTCGCGCAAGGCTTGGGCGCAGGCGGAGAGGGTGGCTCCGGTGGTGTAGACGTCGTCCACGAGGACCACCGTGGCCCCGGCGAGGGCCGAGGCGCGACCGGGCCGCGCCGCGAAGGCGCCGGCCAGATGGGCGATGCGCGCGGCCCGGTCCCGTCCTTTCTGGCTGCCGGTGGCGCGGGTGCGCACCAGCAGGTTCGGCTCGTGCCGCAGGCGCTGACCCTGCGCGGCGGCGGCGCGCACGGTCCAGCGGGACAGCTCCGCCGCCTGGTTGAAACGTCGGCGGAGGCGGCGCGTCCAATGCAGCGGCACCGGCACGACGAGGTCCGCCTCGGCCAGCACGTCCCGGCCCGCGCGGGCCATCCAAAGGCCCAGCGGCCGCGCCAGGTCCATCCGGTCGCCATGCTTGAGCCGCAGCGCCAGTCGTCGGCCGACGCGGTCGTAGAGCAGAGCGGCCCGCGCCTGGTCGAACGCCTGCTCCCGCCCCAGGCATTCGTCGCAATAGGGCGCGTCGTCGTAGCCCTGAGAGGGCGCGCCGCAGCGACGGCAGAGGGGCGAATCGATGAAATCCGCGTCGCCCCAGCAGTCGGCGCAGAGCCCGTGGGGCGTCATCACGTCCGCCCGGCAATTGATGCAGACCGGCGGGAACAGCAGGTCGGAGGCGGCGGAGAGCATGCCCGACAGGCGGCGGCCGGCGGGCGCAGGCAGGTCCTGGAGGGGCAGGTCGCGAACGGGCAGGGGCGGCATGACGCGGTTCCTTTCGCCCTGACCCCGGCGCATTTATACCCGCACCGTCGCTGGTTGTCTCCCCTTTAAGTAGAGTTTGGCTCGCCCATGACGGATGCCCCGCCGCAATTGATCGACCGCGCCGCCTGGCTGGCGCGGCGGGCGAAGGGCCGGCCGGCGCCAGGCGACGACTTTTTGCATCTCGCGGCTCTGGAAAGCGTCGAGGATCGGCTGTCGCTCGTCGCGCGGCGCTTCGAACACGCGGCGCTGGTCTGGCCCGGCGCCGCGATATGGGGCCGGTTGGCCGCGCATCCCTCCATCGACGCCTTGGAAATGGTGGAGGCGGCGGAGGACGAAACGCTGCCGCTGGCCGCCGAAAGCCTGGATCTCGCGGTGCTGGGGCTGACGCTGCACTGGGCCAACGACCCGGTGGGGGTTCTGATCCAGCTCGGCCGGGCTCTGAAGCCCGACGGGCTTTTGCTGGCCGCGACCCTCGGCGGCGAGACGTTGCGCGAGCTGCGCGCGGCGTTGGCGGAGGCGGAGACGATGGAGGAAGGCGGACTGTCGCCCCGGGTCTCGCCGATGGGCGAGGTGCGGGCGCTGGGCGCGCTGCTGCAGAGGGCCGGCTTCGCCATGCCGGTGGCGGATGCGGAGCGGATCGAGACGACCTATGCGGACGCCTTCGCGCTGATGCGCGACCTGCGCGCCATGGGCGAGAGCAACGCTCTGGCGGATCGGCGGAGACGCGTGACGCGCCGCGCGACCCTGGCGCGGGCGGCGGCGGTCTATGCCGACGCGTTTCCCGCCGAGCCCGAGGCGGGGGCCGAGGCTCGGCCCGGCCGCGTGCGCGCGACCTTCGAGATCATCATGCTGACCGGCTGGGCCCCAGGGCCGAACCAGCCGGTTCCGAAACGGCCGGGCAGCGCTTCGGCGCGCCTCGCCGACGCGCTGGGCGTGCCGGAGCTGAAGGCGGGGGAGAAGGCGGGACGTTGACCGCCGAGGAGCCCGCCGGGCGAACGGGCGGCGAACGGGCTCGGGCCCTCGGGTCGCGCGGGTCCTCAGGCCGGCGAGGCCGCGGCGCCCCGGTCAACGGCCTGCACAGGGCCGCGAATTGACCGGGGCGCCTGCACGCCTAGGTGACCCAACATCGGCAGCGCGTCGTATCTCATCGCGACGCGGCCCCTGAACGAGACCCTGACCCGATGCTCAAGCGCTCCGAAGAGATCGACGCCCCCGGCGAGGGACGTCTGGCCCATGCGCCGCAGGACCACCCGAGCCTCGCGCGCGCCAAGATCGGAGTGATGCTGGTCAATCTCGGCACGCCGGACGCCACGGACTACTGGTCCATGCGCCGCTATCTGGGCGAGTTCCTGTCGGACCGGCGCGTCATCGACTACTCGCCGTGGATCTGGCAGCCGCTGCTGCAGCTGGTGATCCTCTCGAAGCGTCCGTTCAGCTCCGGCGAGGCCTACAGGGGCATCTGGAACGAGGAGAAGGACGAAAGCCCGCTTCTGACCATCACCCGCGACCAGACCGAGGCGCTGACCGAGCGGATGATGAAGGTGCATGGCGAACGCGTCGTGGTCGATTTCTGCATGCGTTACGGCAATCCCTCGACCGAGGATAGGATCCAGGAGATGCAGCGGCGCGGCTGCGAGCGCATACTGTTCTTCCCGCTCTACCCTCAGTACTCGGCTCCGACCATGGGGACTGCGAACGACCAGCTGTTCCGGGCGTTGATGAAGCTGAACTGGCAGCCGGCGGTGCGGACGGTTCCAGCCTATTACGACCACCCCCTCTACATCGAGGCTTTGGCGAAGTCGGTGGAGCTTGCCTACGAGGGGCTCGAGAGGCGTCCCGACGCGCTGGTGACCTCCTATCACGGCCTGCCGCTGCGCTACCTGACCAAGGGCGGCGACCCCTATCACTGCCATTGTGCCAAGACGACGCGTCTGCTGAAGGAGCGCCTGGGCTTCCCCGACGAAGA
>JBCCPD010000080.1:0-11402 GCA_039025075.1 Pseudomonadota bacterium
ACACCGCGCTGCCGGACTGGGCGCAGACGCTGGGCATGGTCTTCTCCATCGTGCTGTGGATGCCGTCCTGGGGCGGCATGATCAACGGCCTGATGACCCTCTCGGGCGCCTGGGACAAGCTGCGCACGGACCCGATCCTGCGCATGCTGGTCATCGCCGTGGGCTTCTACGGCATGTCCACCTTCGAAGGCCCGATGATGTCCATCAAGGCCGTCAATTCGCTCAGCCACTACACCGACTGGACCATCGGCCACGTCCACTCCGGCGCCTTGGGCTGGGTCGGCATGATCACCTTCGGAGCCCTCTATTTTCTGACCCCCAAGCTCTGGGGCCGCCGCCAGCTCTACTCCCTCGCCGCGGTCAACTGGCACTTCTGGCTCGCCACCATCGGCATCGTGCTCTACGCCGCCTCCATGTGGGTGGCCGGGATCACCCAGGGCCTCATGTGGCGCGAATACGACGACCAGGGCTTCCTGGTGAACTCCTTCGCCGACACCGTGGCCGTCCTCTTCCCCTACTACGTGATCCGCGCCGCGGGCGGCGGCCTCTACCTGCTCGGCGGCGTGATCATGCTGTGGAACATGTGGATGACGATCCGCGTCGGCGACCGCGAGCCCGCCGCCGCCGCCCCCGTCGCCGCCGAATAGCAAAAGGAGCCTGAGCCATGAGCCTTCTCGACCGCCACGGCTTCATGGAGCGCAACGCCACGCTCCTGATGGTCTCCACCCTCTGCGTCGTCTCCATCGGCGGGCTGGTGGAGATCGCGCCCCTCTTCTACATCCAGAACACCATCGAAAAGGTGGAAGGCGTCCGCCCCTACACGCCGCTCGAGCTCAAGGGCCGCGACATCTACATCCGGGAGGGGTGCTACGTCTGCCACTCCCAGATGATCCGGCCCATGCGGGACGAGGTCGAACGCTACGGCCACTACTCCCTCGCCGCCGAAAGCATGTACGACCGGCCCTTCCAATGGGGCTCCAAACGCACCGGCCCGGATCTGGCCCGCGTCGGCGGGCGCTACTCGGACCAATGGCATGTCGACCATATGTGGAACCCGCGCGACCTGGTGCCCGAAAGCATCATGCCCGCCTATCCGCACCTGATCGAAACCGCGCTCGACTTCGACTTCGTCGGCGATCACCTTCTGGCCAACGCCCGCCTCGGCGTGCCCTATGACGAGGACGCCATCGACGAGGCCCGCCTCGACGTCATCGCCCAGCTCAACCCCGACGGCGACCGCTACGACGCGTTCCTCGAACGCTATCCGGGCGCGAACATCCGCAATTTCGACGGACGGGCCGAGATCACCGAGCTCGACGCCATGATCGCCTATCTGCAGGTCCTCGGCACGATGGTCGATTTCTCGACCTACGAAGTCGACCCGAGCCGCTGAGGAGACGCCCCATGCAAACCGACACCTACTCCCTCCTGCGCGAATTCGCCGACAGCTGGTGGCTCGTGGCGATGTTCGGCTTCTTCGTCTTCGTGGTGCTGTTCACGCTGCGCCCGGGCTCCGGCAAGGTCCATCGCGACATCGCCGACATCCCTCTGCGCGACGACGACCAGACGCGGCTTCGCGACCTCGACGCCGACGACCCGCGAAAGGAGGCCTGAGCCATGGCCGCTCCGGACGTCGACGACCTCTCGGGCATCGAAACCACCGGGCACGAATGGGACGGGCTCAAGGAGCTCAACAACCCCCTTCCGAAATGGTGGCTCTACACCTTCTACCTGTGCATCGTCTGGGGGATCATCTACGTGATCCTGTTTCCGGCCTGGCCCCTGGTGAACGGCGCCACCCAAGGCCTTCTGGGCTACGACAGCCGCCTGCAGGTGGCCGAGACCATCGCCGACGCGGCCGATGAGCAGGCCGTCTACGTCGACCGCATCGCGGCGATGGAGATCGAGGACGTCGCCGCCGATCCCGAGCTGATGCAGTTCGCCGTCGCCGGAGGCTCGGCGATCTTCAAGACCAACTGCTCCCAATGCCACGGCGCCGGCGCCGCCGGCGCCATGGCCGCGGGCTATCCGAACCTGAACGACGACGCCTGGCTCTGGGGCGGCCAGATGCACGAGATCTATCAGACCGTCGCCCACGGCATCCGCTGGGAGGCGGACCCAGACACCCGCTACTCGCAGATGCCCTCCTACGGCGCCGACGGCCTGCTGACCAAGGACGAGATCGAAAGCGTGGTCGAGTTCGTCTGGGCGATCTCCCATGTGGACGAGGACGAGACCGTGGACTGGGAAACGGCCAATGCCGGCGCCCTGATCTACGAAGAGAACTGCGCCGCCTGCCACGGCGACCAGGGTCTGGGCGACCATGACCTGGGCGCGCCCAACCTCATCGACGCCATCTGGCTCTACGGCGGCGATCGCGCGACGCTCTACGAGACCGTCTACTACGCCCGCGCCGGCGTCATGCCGCCCTGGGTCGTCCGGCTCGGCGACGCGGGGGTCAAGCAGGTGGCGCTCTACGTGCATTCCCTGGGCGGAGGCGAAGCGACCGGAGCCGAATAGGGGCGCGCGGCCGCCGCGCAGGCTGCGGCGGGGAGGGCGGCGCTCGCTCCAGGGGGCCTCGCCTCCGGGGCATCGAGCCCCATCGGCTCGCGCGCTTCGCGCGGGCGCCTGGAACGGCGGGCGTTGGTCTGGCTTCGAGGAAGAACGCCGTTTGCTGGGGAAGGCCCGCAAGGGGCCTTGTCCGAGCGTCCGCCGAGTCGCCCGCCGCCTCAAGGCCAAGCCCCCTCCGGGGGTCGCTCCGCTGCGCTGCGCGAGCCTTGACCCGGCGGACGACTCGGCTCGCGCCGCCTCCCGAACGGCGCGCGGACTCGTGGGGCGGGTTTCGACCCGCCACCCTCAACCATTTGGCAATCTCGGTCCGACGCTGTGCGCACGCGCGCGGCACGCCTGCGGCGCGGCCGCATGACATCCTGTGCACGCCTGCGGCCCCGTTGGTGCATGAACCGTGCACGAACGATGCGCGAATGCAGCCCGAACGTGCCCCCTGCGGCGCCCTGTCCGGCGATGGTTGATCTCAATCAACGAACTCCGCCGCGCTCGCCACCAGAGTGCGACTCGACCAGACCAACGACCCACCGGAATCCGTCGCATGTCCGCCGCCCAGCTTGAGCCGTCGCCGCCCGACCAGCCGCTCTACGCCTCGCGCGAGCCGATTTTTCCGCGTCGCGTCAAGGGTTTGTTCCGCAACCTCAAATGGGTCATCATGGCGGTGACCCTCGGCATCTACTACGTCACGCCTTGGATCCGCTGGGACCGCGGCCCGCACATGCCCAGCCAGGCGGTGCTGGTGGACCTGGCGAACCGCCGCTTCTTCTTCTTCCCGATCGAGATCTGGCCTCAGCAGTTCTACTACATCGCCGGCCTTCTCATCATGGCGGGTCTTGGTCTGTTCTTGTTCACCTCCGCTCTCGGCCGCGTTTGGTGCGGCTATGCTTGCCCGCAGACCGTTTGGACCGATCTGTTCATGTGGGTCGAGCGAGAGATCGAAGGCGACCGGAACGCTCGAATAAAGCTGTATCACGGCAAGTGGACCAAGGATAAGCTCAAGAAGCGACTGAAGAAATACGCCTCCTGGTTCGGAATAGCCCTGGCCACCGGCGGGGCCTGGGTGTTCTACTTCGCCGACGCGCCGTCTTTGCTATGGGATCTGTTGACCGGCCAGGCCCACACCGTCGCCTATACCTCCATGTTCATTCTCACCGCCACCACGTTCTTCTTCGGCGGCTTCGCGCGCGAGCAGATCTGCATCTACGCCTGCCCCTGGCCGCGCATCCAGGCGGCGATGATGGACGACAAGACCATCACCGTCGGCTATCGCCACTGGCGAGGCGAGCCGCGCGGCAAGCATAGGAAAAGAAATCAAGACCAAAACCTCGGCGACTGCATCGACTGCAACGCCTGCGTCGCGGTCTGCCCCACCGGCATCGACATCCGCGACGGCCAGCAGCTCGCCTGCATCACCTGCGCCCTGTGCATCGACGCCTGCGACGACGTGATGAAGAAGATCGGCAAGCCCAGGGGCTTGATCGACTACATTACGCTCCAGGATGAAGCGGCGGAGAGCGCGCGCGCCAGGCCTCTGCCGCTCCTGATCCGCGTCCTGCGCCTGCGCACCGTGGTCTACTTCACGCTTTGGAGCGCCGTCGGCGTCGCCATGGTCGCCTCGCTCTTCCTGCGCGACAGCATCGATCTGGGCATCGCCCGGGACCGAAATCCCACCTACGTGGTCCTCTCGGACGGCCGCATCCGCAACGGCTACACCGTCAAGATCACCAATCAAAACAACGAGCCGCGGGAGTTCGTGCTCTCCTTCCGCTCGGACCAGCCGCTCGAGGCGAACCTGCAGGGCCTCGACCGGCTGCGCTTCACCGTGGACGCCGACAAGATCCGCTCGCTGCGCCTGTTCCTCACCACGCTCTCCTCCGCCCGGCCGGCGCTTCGCGCCGAGGTAGAGGTCTGGGTCGAGGACATGGTCACCCGAGAGCGCGTCGCCGCTGAAACCCTTTTCCTGGGTCCCGGCCCGGCGGAGAAAGACCGATGACCAGCATGACCGAAAAGACCTCCAAATCGAAGGAGCTGACCGGCCGCAAGGTCCTGATCATCGCTCTCTGCGCCTTCGGCGTCGTGCTCACGGTCAACCTGATCATGATGACCCTCGCCGTTTCCGGCTTTCCGGGGCTCGTCACCAAGAACCCCTACGCGGAAGCGCAGCGGTTCGACGCCGAGGTCAAGGCCGAGAAGGCGCTGGGCTGGCGGATCAGCACGGCCTATCAGGACGGAAGCCTTCACGTGGCGGTCGTCGGACCCGACGGCGATCCCGCCCAGGGCGTCGGCGTCTCCGCCCGCATCGGCCGTCCGGCGACCGACGTCTACGACCGCATCGTCGCGCTCAAGCCCTCGGACGACGGCGCGCACGAAATCCCGCTGGACCTCGCCCCGGGCGTCTGGCGGGTGGAGCTGACCGCAGTGCGCCCCTATGACGGCGCGCGGTTCACCATCGCCGATCAGGTGAGGGTCGGCCCGTGACCGCGCTCGACGCCGATCCGCGGGACGTGCGCCCCGCCCCGCCCGATCGGACGGGCGAAAGGGAGGCCGGCCGCCCCGAAGGTCCCGCCGTCGCCCCGGCGCGGCCGCAGGGCCTCTCCCGCTTCGTCCGCGATGCGGAGGGCGGGCGCAAGCGCCTGGACCTTCTGGCCCCCAGCATTCACTGCGCCAACTGCCTGCGCGCGATCGAGCGGGGCCTGCCGAAGACGCCGGGCCTCATCTCCGCCCGGGTGAACCTGTCGCTGCGCCGCGTCGCCGCCGAGTTCGACCCTGAGGTCCTCGACGCCGACGGCATCGTCGCCGCGCTCGGCGATCTGGGCTTCGCCGCCCGCCCCTTCGACCGCGACGCCATGCGCGATCTGGAGCGTGACGCCGACGGCCGAGACCTGCTCGCGCGCATGGCCGTGGCCGGCTTCGCGATGATGAACGTCATGCTGCTGTCGGTCTCCGTCTGGAGCGGGGCGCAGGACGCCACGCGCGACCTTCTGCACTGGGTCTCCGCCCTCATCGCGCTGCCCGCCGCCGCCTTCGCCGGCGTGCCGTTCTTCCGCTCGGCCCTGTCGGCGCTCAAGGCCGGCCGGGTCAACATGGACGTGCCGATCTCGCTCGCCATCGTCCTGGCGGGGGGCGCGAGCCTCTACGAGACCTCCGTCTCCGGCCAGCACGCCTATTTCGACGCCGCCGTGACGCTTTGCTTCTTTCTGCTGATCGGCCGGTACCTGGACCACCGCACCCGCCGCACGGCCCGCGTAGCGGCGGCCGAGCTCGGGTCGCTGCAAGCTCACTCGGCCACCCTGGTCGCCGCCGACGGATCCCGCCGCGCCGTCGCGGTGGAGGATCTGCGCCCCGGCGACCGGCTCGAAATCGCGGCCGGAGAGCGCGCGCCGGCCGACGGCCGCGTTCTGACCGGCCGCTCCGACCTCGACCGCTCCATGATCACCGGCGAGAGCGCGCCCGAGCCCGCGGCGCCTGGCGCCGAGATCCATGCCGGCGTCCTCAACCTCTCCGGCCCTCTGCAGATCGAGGTCGTCGCCGCCGGCGACGACACCGTGCTGGCCGGCATCGCCCGGATGATCGAAGCGGCCGAAGCCGCGAAATCCTCCTACGCCGACTGGGCCGCGCGCGCCGCCAAGCTCTACGTGCCGGTGGTGCACACGGCGGCCCTCGCCACTCTCGTCGCCTGGCTGATGGCCGGCGCGGGCTTGCGCGATTCGATCATGACCGCCGTCGCCGTCCTGATCATCACCTGCCCCTGCGCCCTCGGCCTCGCCGTCCCCGCCGTCCACGCGGCCGCCTCAGGCCGCCTTTTCCGCCTCGGCGTCTTCCTCAAGGACGGCTCCGCGCTCGAACGCCTCGCCACGGCCGACGCCGTGGTTTTCGACAAGACCGGCACGCTCACCACCGGCGAGCCGGCTCTGATCGACGCCCCCGAAGACCCCGACGCCTGGTCCGCCGCCTACGCGCTCGCCCGCGCCTCCCGCCATCCCTGGTCCCGCGCGCTGGCCGCGGCGGCGGAGGCCCGCGGCGTCGAGGCCGCCCCGGCCCAGGACCTGACCGAGGTCCCGGGATGCGGCGTCGAGGCTCGCCTCGACGAAGGAACCGTCCGCCTCGGCCGCGCCGACTGGTGCGGCGCCGGCGACGGGCAGGGCGACGAGCGGCGCGGCGGCAGCGCCGTGTGGCTGCGCCTCGGCCAAGCCGCGCCGGCCGCCTTCCGCTTCGAGGATCCGCTGAAGCCCGACGCGGCAGCGACCGTGGCCGCCTTGCAGGCCCGCGGCCTCGCCGCCTCGCTCATCTCCGGCGACGCGCCCGAGCCCGTCGCCTCCGCCGCCGCAGAGGCCGGGATCGTGGATGTCGCGGCCCGCGCCGCCCCTGCCGACAAGGTCGCGCGGCTCGAGGCTCTCGCCGCCCAGGGCAAGAAGGTCCTGATGGTCGGCGACGGCATCAACGACGCGCCGGCCCTCGCCGCCGCCGCGGTCTCGATCTCCCCGGCCTCGGCCGCCGACGTCTCCCGCGCCTCCGCCGGCATGGTGCTCGCCGGCACGCATCTGGCGCCGCTGGTCACGGCCGTGGACGTCGCCCGCGCCGCCCGGTCCCGGGCGATGGAGAACTTCGCGATGGCCGCCGCCTACAACCTCGTCTGCGTGCCGCTCGCCGCCTTCGGCTTCGTCACCCCGCTCGCCGCGGCGCTCGCCATGTCGGGCTCGTCCATCGTCGTCACGTTGAACGCGCTGCGCCTGCGCCGCGCGGGAAAGGCGCTGCCATGACCATCCTGCTGATCACGGTTCCGGTCTCGATCCTGCTGGGCGGGATCGGTCTCGCGGCCTTCATGTGGTCCCTGCGCTCCGGCCAGTACCGGGACCTCGACGGCGACGCCGCACGCATCCTGTTCTCGGACGAGGACGCGCCGCCGGGCGACCGGAAGGACTGAGCCCTCAGACCACCGCCGCGGCCAGGAACGCGCCGGCCAGGATCAGGCCGGCGGTCCGCGAGTCGCGGAACAGCTCCAGGCAAAGATCGGGGTTCTCCGCGTCGAAGCGCGACAGCTGCCCGTGCAGACGCAACGCAAAGCCCCAGATGCCCGCCGCGGCCAGCGCCAGCCCCAGGCCCGAGGCGCCGTCCGCCATCGCCAAGACCACCGCCAGCAGCGCCAGCGTCACGGCCGCGATCTCGAATCCCAGCAGCCAGCGCCGCGTGTTCCCTGCAAACAGCCGCGCGGTGGACTTCACCCCGATCAACGCGTCGTCGTCCTTGTCCTGACAGGCGTAGATCGTGTCGTAGAACAGCGTCCAGGCGATCCCCGCGAGATAAAGCAGCACCGGCGCCAGGCCGATGGAGCCCGCATGCGCCGCCCAGGCCAGCAGCGCGCCCCAGTTGAAGGCGATGCCCAGGAACACCTGAGGCCACCAGGTCACCCGCTTCATGAAAGGATAGATGCAGACCGGCGCAAGACTGATGACGCCCAAGGCGATCGCGGCCCAGGGGAAGGTCAGCAGCACGGCGAAGGCCAGCAGCGCCTGCACGACCATCCACGCCAGCGCCTGCCGCACGCTCACCGCGCCCGAGGGGATCGGCCGAGACCGCGTCCGCGCCACCTCGCCATCGAAGTTCCGGTCGGCGACGTCGTTCCAAGTGCAGCCCGCGCCGCGCATCAGAAAGGCGCCGACGGCGCAGCCGACCGCGATGTGCAGATCGGCGAGGCTCAGCCCCTTGGGATCTCCGGCCGCGGCGAGGAACAGCCCCAGCCAGCAGGGCAGCAGCAGCAGCCAGGTTCCCGCCGGACGATCCGCACGACTGAGCCGCAGATAGGGCCGCGCCCGGAGCGGCGCGAAACGATCAACCCAGTTCAGATCGGTGGCGTCCGCCACGCGAACGTCGTCGGGGAGGCTTTTCAGCGTCGGTTCGGCTTGGGTATCTTGCGCGCTCATGGGGCGGATATGACCGATCGCGGACCGAAGGTGAGGCTTTTCGTCGAGGCGCCGCTGGCCGCGGACGCCGCCGTTCCCCTGTCGCGGGAACAGGCGCATTACCTGTTCACGGTCATGCGCCTGACTCAAGGGTCCCGCATCGCCGTTTTCAACGGACTCGACGGCGAATGGCTCGCCGAGGCCGCCGAGGCGGGCCGAAAGTCCGGTGTCTTGATCGCCCGCGAGCGCCTGCGTCCCCAGACGAGGCCCCGCGATCTCCATCTGCTGTTCGCCCCGGTCAAGAAGGCCCGCACCGACTTCATCGTCGAAAAGGCCTGCGAACTGGGCTGCGCCGCCGTCCGCCCGGTCTTCACCCGCTTCACCAACGCCGAGCGCCTGCGCGAGGACCGCTTGCGCGCGCATATGATCGAGGCCGCGGAGCAATGCGGGTTTCTGTCGGTCCCAAGGCTCGACGCGCCTGAGAAGCTGGAGAAGACCCTCGACGCCTGGGGTTCTACGCGCCGCCTCCTCGTCTGCGATGAGCGACGGGACGCCCCTTCGGCCGCCGAGGCCCTGGCGCCCTTCGCCGCCGACCGGGGCCGAGACCTCGACCCGTGGGCGATCCTGATAGGCCCCGAAGGCGGGTTCTCGGACGATGAGATGCGCCGCCTCCGCGCCGCCCCGTTCGTGACCCGCGCCGCCCTGGGGCCTCGGGTTCTGCGCGCCGACACCGCCGCCGTCGCCGCCCTGACCCTGTGGCAATCCGCCCTTGGCGACTGGCGGGACGCCCGATGACCGGCCTCGACCACGTCCGCCGCTGGGCCGAGACCGTCCTCGTCGCCGCGCTCGCCCTGTACCTCCTCTACCGGGGTCTGACCGCCGCCTGGGCCGGCGCTTGGCTCGGGGGGCTGGCGGCCTTCGCCGGCCTCCTGGCCGCCGGCTGGGCCTTCGCCGCCTACGGTCGCGCCCGCTTCGATGCGCCCCGCGCCGGCTCCGGCATGGTCGAGATCGCGGAGCGGCGCGTCGCCTTCTTCGGCCCCCTCGGGGGCGGCGCCGTCGCGCTCGACGAGCTCGTCGCCGTCGACGCCGCCCGCGACGCGCTCGACGCTCCGGCTTGGCGCCTGCGCGACGCGGACGGCGTCGCCCTGATCATACCGCTGGGCGCGGCAGGGGCCGAAGCGCTGCCGGAGGCCCTTTCGGCCCTTCCCGGCTTCTCCCTCGACCGCGCGGCCGCCGCCTTCGCCGATCCGCCCTCGGGCCCTATGCCCCTGTGGAGGCGCCGCGCCTGACCCTTGCTCCGCTCCGCGCCGACCCCTAAATCCCCCCGACGCGCCGCCCCAGGGCGCTCGGACCGATCGGGAGCTTCGCCATGTCCATTCCCCAAAGCGGCGGAGGGCCCATCGAACGGCACGAGCAGCTCGCAGAATACCTCGCCGCCGGCTGCAAGCCGCCCGAGGACTTCCGCATCGGCACGGAGCACGAAAAGTTCGGCTTCGACCGCGCCGCCCACCGCCCGCTGCCCTATGACGGCCCCTGCTCCATCCGCGCCATGCTCGAAGGCCTTCGCGACCGCTTCGGCTGGTCGCCGCTGGAGGAAGGCGGTCACATCATCGGCCTGACCAAGGGCGGGGCCAACGTCAGCCTCGAGCCCGGCGGCCAGCTCGAACTCTCCGGCGCCCCGCTAGAGACGATCCACCAGACCTGCGACGAGGCCAACCAGCACCTCGCCGAGGTTCGCGAGATCGCCGACGAGATCGGCGCCGGCTTCATCGGCCTCGGCGCGACCCCCGACTGGTCGCACGACGACATGCATATGATGCCCAAGGGCCGCTACCGGCTCATGACCCGCTACATGGGCGAGGTCGGCACCCATGGCACGCAGATGATGTACCGCACCTGCACGATCCAGGTGAATCTCGATTTCTCCAGCGAAGCCGACATGATCCGAAAGATGCGCGTGGCCCTCGCGCTGCAGCCGGTCGCCACCGCCCTCTTCGCCTACTCCCCGCTCTTCGACGGAAAGCCGAACGGGCACATGAGCTGGCGCTCTCGCATCTGGCGCGACCTCGACGCGGCCCGCACCGGCACGCTGCCCTTCGTCTTCGAAGACGGCTTCGGGTTCGAGCGCTACGCCGACTACGCCTTGGACGTGCCGATGTACTTCGTCTACCGCGACGGCGAATACATCGACGCCCTCGGCCAGTCCTTCCGCGACTTCATGGCCGGCAAGCTCCCCGCGCTGCCCGGCGAAACGCCCACACTTTCCGACTGGGCCGACCACCTCACCACCCTCTTCCCAGAAGCGCGCCTGAAAAAGTTCATCGAGATGCGCGGCGCCGACGGCGGACCGTGGCGGCGCATCTGCGCCCTGCCGGCCTTCTGGGTGGGCCTGACCTACGATCAGGGCGCGCTTGACGCCGCCTGGGACGTGGCCAAGACCTGGACGGCGGAGGAGCGGCAGGCCCTGCGCGTCGACGCTTCCGTCCGCGGCCTCAAGGCCGAGATCAGGGGCCGCTCCATGCTAGATCTGGCCAAAGAGATGGTGGAGATCTCCCATGCCGGCCTCAAGGCCCGCGCTCGCCCCGGCGCCGGCGGGCTGATCCCCGACGAGACCCACTTCCTCGACGCCCTGCGCGACACGGTGGAGCGTGGGGAAACCCCGGCCGAGGAGCTTCTCGGCCGCTGGGACGGCGAGTGGAAGCGCGACTTCGCCAAGCTCTACGAGGCCGAAGCCTACTGAGCGCTCACGCCTCCGGGCTCTCAGGCCTCGGCGGCTTGCCGCGCACCTTCGCCAGCCAGCGCGCCAGCAGCAGCTGAACCGCGCCCGTGGCCGCCAAGCCGGCCGCGCCGCCGAGGTCGGCCTCTCCGGCCAAGGCCGTCGCGACGATGCCGAAGACCAGCCCCGCCGCCGCCCCCGCGGCCGCGAAGGCCGCG
>JBCCPD010000081.1:0-11282 GCA_039025075.1 Pseudomonadota bacterium
CCTTGGGAACGACCGAGCCGGTGTCGCGCCAGCGCCGATGCCACTTCACCGCCGCCGACGGCGCGATGCCGAAACGCGTCGCGGCCGCTCGGCAGCTCAGGCCCGCTTCGATCGCGGCGATCACCCGCTGTCTGAGATCAAGGGAGAGGGGCTTGGTCATGGAGGCTGGCCTCCTTCGCCAGCCTCAAGGATGAATCACGTCACGAACCTCAAGCGAATCCCCTGCGCGATTCCGTCAGGACGCGAAAAGCTCTAGCAGCCCGGCGGCCTCTCCGTCCGGCGGGGATGCGAGCTGATCTGCGTCTCCAGATTTAGCTGCTGCGCCGAACCCTCGGCCACGCCGCGAGACTAAGCACTCGTCGCCGAGATCCGCGCCATCACCGACGAGTTCGAGGACTACGGCTGCCGCCGCGTGGCCGCCGAACTCCCTCACCGGGGCAACATCGCCAACGCCAAGAAGGTCGTCGCCTGATGAAGGCGCAAGATCCGAACCCGCGGCCGCGGCGGCGCTACGTTCAGACCTCCGACAGCGATCACGACGGCCCGATCTCGCCGCGCGTCGCCCGCGACTTCGAGGTTCACGGCCTCGACCGGGTCTGGGCCGCGGACCTGACCTACATCGCGATCGCCGCCGGCTTCGCCAACGTGGCCCTGATCCTCAACGCGTTGTCGAGGCGGGTCGTCGGGCACGCCCTCGGCCGCAGCCTCGACGCGCGCCTCGCCGTCGAGGCGTTGCGGCCAGCGATCGCGGCGCGCCGGCCGCCGTCAGGTTGCGCGTTCCATTCGGATCTCGGCTCGCAGTACGTCGCTGCGGCGCACCGCGCGCTTCTCGCCGAGCGCGGTCTCCTCGGCCCCATGAGCCGGCGCGAGAATCCCCAAGACAACCCGCAGGCCGAGAGCTGCTTGAAGACCCTCAAGGTGAAGAACGAATGCCTCATGGAACACGAGACTTTCGAGGACGTCGCCGCCGGCTCGCCGCAGTTCATCGAAGCCAACGACCAGAGCCGCTTCCACTCAGCCCTGGGGGTGTCTCGGCCCCGTCGAGTTCGAGGAGCGCAACGCCCGCGACCGTGTCGAAACAGCCGCCTGAGCCGGTCCGCTCGAAACGGCGCGCTCCCGGCGTTCTGACGGACCTCGGGAAGAAACCCACCTGCGCTTGAAGGGTTTGATCGAGATGACGGAGGATCCGTCCTCGCCGCGCGCCCTTCACGTCGTCGCACATGTCGCGAGCCCGATGCGTCGGCTCGACGGCTGGCCAGACGGCCTGAACGGAACGCGGCTGGTCATGGTCGTCGCCTGAGATCGTCCCGACGTGATGGCGGCGTTGCTCAGAGAGGTTCTTGCGAAGCCGACCGGGTTCGATGCTTCGATCAGCCGCGTGGCGCCGACGGCAGGAGAACTCGTCAAGGAGCAAGCCGGCCGAGAAGGCTGATCCAGGCGGCATGCTCTGTTCAGCGCGTATAGGTGTTCGGACGCAACCGCGCACGCTTGCGAGGAACTCGCGAGCGCTGAGGCGCCGACCTCGCGCCGCCCGCCGCCTCGGACCAACGCGTTCAGCCCGTCGCCGCGCCGCCCAGAACCGTCGCGACCGGACGGACGTTCCGCAGCTCCGTCGGATCGACCTCCGTCGGGTCGCGGTCCAGGATGCAGAAGTCCGCGCGCTTGCCGCATTGGATCGAGCCCACCTGGTCGTCCATCTTCAGCACGTAGGCGGCGCCGAGCGTGATGCAGCGGAGCGCCTGGGCGACGCTGATCTTCTGCGCCTCCCCCAGGACCCGCCCTTGCTCCGTCATGCGGTTCACCGCGCACCACGCCGTCGTCAGAGGGCCCATGGGCGTCACAGGCGCATCCGAGTGGATCGCGAAGTCGCCGCCCCAGACCGACCAGGCATCAGCGCAGGCGTTCATGCGCGAGGCGCGGCCCGGCCCCACCGAGCGGGTCCAGTGCACGTCGCCGAAGTAGAACAGATGGTTGGCGAAGAGGTTGACCGTCACGCCCAGGGCGCGGGCGCGCTTGAACTGGTCGAGGCCGGCGAGCTGCACATGCTCCAGCGTGTGGCGCAGATCCGGGTTGGGCGTGTCCAGAATCGTGTCGGCGATCGCGTCGAGGGCGAGCTCCGACGCAGCGTCGCCGTTGGTGTGGATAGGGGTCTTCACGCCCGCCCGGTGCAGCGCCCGGACGGCGGCGCGGAAGTGGTCCACCTCCATGTTTTAGATCCCGCGGTCCTCCATGGCGAAGTAGCCCGGCAGTTTGAGCATCGCCGTGCCGGCCTGGATGGACCCTTCGGTGAAGAGCTTGGCGCGCCCCAAATGCAGCTTTTCGGTGGAGCGGGCGCGCAGGGCCACGGCCCGCTCCGCCTCACGCTTGGGCGCGTCGACCATGGCGTTCATGATGGGCACGTAGCGGGCGGGGAACGCCGGGTCCGCGGTGATGCGTTCCAGCATCGAGACCTCTTCGTCGTGCAGCCCCGACAGCAGATCCGCGACGGTCGTCACCCCGCAGGCCCGCGCCACCTTGCCGTAGGCGACGACGCCGTCGGCATCCGTCGCCACGGCGAGGCCACCGCCCGTCACGCGCATGACGGGCCCCATGGCGGCGAACTCGTGCAGCTCGCCGGTGGGCTCGCCGTCCTCTCTGCGCATGACCCCTTCAAAATTCGTTTCGCGGCCGAGGCCGGCGCGTTCCAGCGCGAGGGAGTTGGCGGTGAGGGCTTGGCCGTTCGAATGCACCACGGCGACCGGGTGCGAGGTGGAGACTTGGTCGAGATGGTCGCGATCGATGCGTCGGCCGGCCACGAAGTCCGGATCGAAGCCCCAGCCGCCGACCGGCTCGCCCTCCGGCGTTTGCGCCGCGATGTCGCTCAGGCGGGCGATCAGAGCGTCCAAGTCCGTCACGCCCGGCCAGTCCTTGCCGTCGGGATCCGTGCGCACGTAGTGGCCGCAATAGGTCTTCCGCCAGGTGCCGCCCGCGGAGACATGGGCGTGGGCCTCGATGAGCCCGGGCATCATCACATGGTCGGCATAGCCGTCGTCCCGCACCACATCGCCCCAACCGTCGCCGCACTCGGGACCGCCCACGCCGACGAATACGCCATCGCGCACCGCCACATGGGTCGCCAAGGGGCGGTTGTGGTCCAGCATCAGGATCTTTTTCGCGCGGAAGACGGTCGCGATCTTTGTCCTCGTTCCTTCGGTCGCGGCGCCCGGGCGTCTAAGCGCTTCGCAAGGAACGCCCGGCACGACGTCGTCCTGGACTTCTCCCGCTGCGGAAAGCCCACGGACAACGCCTTCATCGAGGTGTTCAACGGCCGGTTCCGGCAGGAGTGCCTGTCGACGCACTGTTTCCTGAGCCTTGCCGATGCGCGCGCAAAGACGGAGGCTTGGCGCAGGTTCTACAATGAGTATCGACCCCTCAGCGATGTCGGGTACAAGGTCCCGATATCGCTCACCGACCTCGACGGCGCATCCGGCCGGCCGTCGTGACGAAGCCCGCGGTTTCCGGAACCGGGTGGTCCAAGCTTCGGGCTCGCTGCAGAGCGTCCACCCTCTCCGGAATCGGGCGGCCTTGACGACCTGCCAACGCCCGCTGCGGCCAGTGCGGATGCCGCGGGCATTCCGCAAAGCGGCGAAGCCGCGGAGGCTGACGATCCCGTCTGCGCGAATCGCATCGACTACTGGCGCAAGGTCGCGAGCATCGGCGTCGGCGTGTTTGGCGACCGTGCGCCGGAGCGCCCTGCCGTCGTGGGGAGAACGCTGCAGGGCGGCTGGCGCCATTGAGGTCGATCGCACGCCGAAGCATGGGGACATGCTAGAGTGCCGAATTCTGATTGGCCAGGTAGGCGGGCCTGCCGAGGGCTGGCTTAAATCCAAGCCCGCACCTTTCCCCGCATCACGGCCTGGTTGCTCATCAACACCGCGGCCGCCGACCCCTCCGGCAGCGGTTCGACCTCGTCTGTCGTTTATGCGACGCGTCGGCGCACTCTGCATGGGCGGGCAGACGGGGCCTGGTTCGCAAGCGCCTATCGCAGAGATGCTCAGGCGGACTGTCGCGAGAACGGGGCGACGTGCCTCGGCGTCGAGCATCCTGCGTTTCTCCTCTTGAGGTTTTTCGCTGCGGTTGACGCGATCAGCTGCGCGGCTGGCGCGTTTTGTGACCCGCCGGGGCGAGAGCAAGAAGAAGAAGAGGACGGCGAGCGCCGCGCCTGCGACGGCGAGGACGCGTTTGGCCAGAGACGAGCAGCCCAGCGACGTTGGAACCCCGGCGATCACCGCTTCTCCCGCCCCAAAGGCCTCGTATTGGGCGAAGGCCGCTGTCCCGCTCCCAGCGAAGGCCAGGACGACGCACGCTCTGCGCGTCACGCGGTGGCAGGGGACCAGCTTGGCGACGGGGCCATTGGCCTCGGCTTTCCGTGCAAAGCCGCGTCCATGACCTCTTGCACCAATGGGTTAGGAAAGCGGCGATGCAGCGTGACCGCGAGAAATTGCTCGGTGATGCCCTGGAGTTGCAGCCGCTCGACCAGCAGGCCGGACGAAAGTTCGTCTTGCACGACGATGGGCGGCAGGACCGCCAGCCCTGCATGAATGCGCACCAGCAGGCGCAAGGTCGCCATGTCGTCCGCTTCGGCGGCGATGCGCGGCGCGATCTTGAGGCTCGCCGCGAGGCCGTCGAACGCGGCGCGGAGCGCCGTCTCCGGCGTCGGCAGGATCAGGGGCTCGGAGGTCAAGATCTCCGCCGCCGATCTTGCGGCGCGCGACGTCGTGGGCGCGCCGATGACGCTGACGGGCTGCTCGGACAAAGCGCGCACCAGATAGGGGCTGGACGCGTCGCGGGCCGGCGGAAGATTGGTCAAGGCGACGTCGACGTCGAGGGCGTCGAGACCGCGCATCAGATCGGCTTGAGATCCTGATCTTATCACCACCTCGACGTCGTCGCGTCCGATCAACGGCTTCACGAAACCGATCAGAAAGTTGCGCGAGAGCGTGGAGAGCGCGCCCACGCGCAGCACGCGGCGCGCGCCTTGGGACTGCTCCAGCGTCGTGGTCAGATCTTCTGCGGTGCGGAAGATCGTATCGGCATGGTCGAGCGCGATGCGCCCCGCCTCGGTCAGCACCATGCTGCGCCCTCGACGTTCGAAAAGGTCGTGGCCAAGCGAGGTCTCAAGCTTGCGGAGCTGCGTCGATAGGGCGGATTGGGAAAGGTTCAGGGTCCTCGCGGCCCCGGTCAGCGTGCCGACGCGCGCGACGGCGTGAAAGAGGCGGAGATGGTGAAGGTTCAAGCGGCTCTTCGCTTCCATCGAGTAGAACGATTTCTTGCAAACTATGTATTTTTCATCATCCGGAGCAAGCGCTAACTCCCGTCGCAATCTGATCCAACAGGAGGTTGCCTCGATGTCGTCGTTGATCCTCGCTCAATTCGCGCCGCTGGTCGTATGGGTCGCGGCGCTCGCCTTCAGAAGCCGGCCGGGCCGTCGCCCGGGCAACCTTCCCAAGATGGCGGAGGCTGCGGCGGCGGGCGCGCTGGGCATCGCCGTGCTGGGAATGGTTCAGTTCCTCGCGGCCGGGCCGATGGCCTACGACCTCGTTAACGGCCTGATCGGCGTCCGGCTCGACGCGGTGAGCGCGACGATGACGGTTCTGGTCGCCTTCGTGGGCTGGGTCGTGGTGCGCTATTCGCGCTTCTACCTCGACGGCGAGGCGCGCGAGGGAGCCTTCCACGGCTGGATGCTGGCGGCGCTCGGCTCGGTCCTTCTGCTGGTGCAGGCGGGCACGCTGCCGCTGATGATCGCCGCCTTCGTGGCCGTCGGCGCGGCGATGAAGCGGCTGCTCCTGTTCTATCCCGAGCGGCCGGAGGCGCAGAGGGCGGCGGCCAAGTTCTCCCTCGTCTGGGGGCTGGGCGACGTCGCGCTGATCGCCGCGGCGTTCCTGCTCGCCTCCTCCTACGGGGCCAAGGATCTGGCGACGCTGAACGCGGCGGCGGCGGCCCAGGGGCTGACCGCCGGGGGCCAGGCGGCGGTGGCACTGCTGGTGGTCGCGGCGGCGCTGAAGACCGCGGCCTTCCCGCTGCATGGCTGGCTGACGGAGGTGATGGAGGCGCCGACGCCGGTCTCGGCTCTGCTGCATGCGGGCATCATCAACTCGGGCGGCGTGCTGCTGATCGCCACCTCGGGCCTTATCGAGGCGAGCACCGGAGCCATGGCCAGCCTGGTCATGCTGGGCGGGTTCACGGCGCTGTTCGGCGGCGTGGTGATGCTGACGCAGAGCGTGGTGAAGACGGCGCTGGCTTGGTCCACGGTGGCGCAGATGGGCTTCATGCTGCTGCAATGCGGCCTGGGCCTCTGGCCGCTGGCGCTGCTGCACATCGTGGCGCACTCGCTCTACAAGGCGCATGCCTTCCTGGCGTCGGGCGGCGCGGTCGAGGCGGTGCTGCAGCAGCGCAAGCCGGGGCCCATCGCGGCGCCCGACCTCAAGGCGGTCGGGCGGTCCTTCGCCCTGGCGCTGGTGCTTTACGGCGTGGTGGCGGTGGGCTTCGGCCTCGTGGTCGGGCCGAAATCGCCGCAGGCGCTGGCGCTGGGCGCGATCCTGATCTTCGGCGTGGCCTATCTGGTGGCCCAGGGGCTGGCGGACGCGGCCCCGCGGGCGCTGACGCTGCACACGGTGCGCGCCTCGCTCGGCGCGGCGGTGGCCTACTTCGCCTTCCACACGCTGGCCGTCGCGCTCTGGGGTCCGCACCTGCCGGCCGCCCCGATGCCGGGCCCGCTGGAATGGGCGCTGATCGTGCTGGCCGTGCTGACCTTCGGCATCGTGGCCGTGGCCCAGGCGCTCTTCCCGCTCTGGTCGCACCACCCGACCACCGCCGGCCTGCGCGTGCACATCGCCAACGGCCTTTACTTCAACGCGCTGCTGGACCGGGCCATCGGCGGCCTGAAGACATCTAAAAGCAACTGATCGGACAGGAAGGATAAAGCCATGTTCATGAAGCACGCGGATACCGAGCCGGCGATCATGTCCCACGTCCTGCGGTCGGCCGAAGCCGCCGCCCGGGCGATCCCCCCGGCCTTCCCGCTCGACGGCACGGTCGCGGTCAATTCCTTCCTCGGCCAGTCCGAAGAGGATCTCGCCCACGCCGCCTCGCGCCTGGGGCGCGTGGCCGGGGTGAAGCTGACGCAGGACCGCGCCGCCTACGCCAAGAAGGTCGCCGAGGGGCAGATCTCCGACGAAGATCTCTCGGCCGCCCTCGACGCCTGCGCCTCGCCGCGCAAGCCCGGCGGTCTGGCGGCGCTGAAGTCGGCTCTCGCGCGTCCCGCCGCTGCGCCGGAGGCGCTGCCGACCGTCGCCGACCTCGCCGCCGAGGCGGAGGGCACGGATTGGCCCGCCGTCATCGCGCGCAGCTTCGGCCTCTGGGCCGCGGGCCATTTCGACCAGGGCCAGGCCTTCTGGACCCCGGCGCCCGGCCTCGGCGCCTTCGCCTCCTGGCGGGCCTGGGCGACCAACGACATGACGCCGGAGATCGCCGGCCTGACCGGCTTCTGCGCCCATGTCGCCGCTGCGCCCGACACCGCCGACCGCGCCATCCTGCGCGCCGCCAACGCCCTCGGCCTGACCGGCGAGGCGGCGGAGACGGCCTTCCACCGCCTGCTGATGGACCTCGGCGGCTGGTCGCAGCACGCCCGCTGGCTGCTGTTCCAGGCCGAGCTCTACGGCAAGACGGACGAGACGCTGACCGACCTGCTCGCCATCCGCCTGATCTGGGAGGAAGCGCTGCTGGAGAAACACCCCGGCGTCGCCGAAGACTGGGCCCGCGCCGTCGAAGCCCACGCCCAGCCCATCGAACCCACCGAGGACCAGGTGCTCGACGGCGTCCTGCAGACCGCGGCGGAACTCGCCTATCAGCGCAAGCTCGTCGCCGATCTGGGCGCGCCCAAGCGGGCCAACGCCCGGCCAGCGGTTCAGGCCTCGTTCTGCATCGACGTGCGGTCCGAGGTGTTCCGCCGCGCCTTCGAAGCGCAGAGCCCTGAGATCGAGACCATCGGCTTCGCCGGTTTCTTCGGCCTGCCGCTGGCGCACAAGTCCCAAGGCACGGACATCGAGCAGGCGCACATGCCCGTGCTGCTGGTGCCCGCCATCACCACGGCGAGCCATGCGGACGAGGAGAGCGAGCAGGCCTTCCGCATCGCCGCCCGCGCACGGCGCGCCTGGGGCCGGTTCCGGCAGGCGGCCGTCTCCTCCTTCGCCTTCGTCGAGGCCGCCGGCCCGGCCTACGGCGTGAAGCTGGTCAAGGACGCCTTCGGCCTCGGCGCCAAGGGCCTGCGGCGGGAGCCCGCGCCGCATGTGGTCGGAGGCCTCACCGCCGAGCAGAAGGCCAACACCGCCGCCGCCGTGCTGCGCGCCATGAGCCTGACCAAGAGCCACGCCCGGCTGATCCTGCTGCTGGGCCACGGCGCGCAGGTCACCAACAACCCGCACGAAAGCGCGTATCATTGCGGCGCCTGCGCGGGTCAGACCGGCGAGGTCTCCTCGCGCGTGCTCGCCACGCTGCTGAACGATCCGGAGACGCGGGCCGGCCTGCCGGCGCTCGGCATCGATCTGCCCGAAGACACGCTCTTCATGGCGGGTCTGCACGACACGGTGACCGACGACGTGACCTTCTACGAAGAGGTCGACGACAGCGCCCACAAGGCCGACCTGGCCCAGGCCCGCAAGTGGTTGAAGGCGGCCGGCGACGTGGCGCGGGCGGAGCGGGCGCTGCGCCTGCCGAACGCCACGGCGCAGACCGTCGCCAGCCGCGCGGTGAACTGGGCCGAGGTGCGCCCCGAATGGGGCCTCGCGGGCTGCGCCGGCTTCATCGCCGCCCCGCGCGGCGTGACCGTCGGCGCCGACCTCAAGGGCCGGACCTTCCTGCACAACTACGACTGGAAATCCGACGACGGCTTCGCCACGCTGGAGCTGATCCTGACCGCCCCTGTCGTGGTGGCCAGCTGGATCAACCTGCAGTACTTCGGCTCTTCCGTCGCTCCGGAGGCCTTCGGCGGCGGCAACAAGCTGATCCACAACGTGGTCGGCGGCATCGGCGTGGTGCAGGGCAACGGCGGCAAGCTTCGCCCGGGCCTGCCTTGGCAGACCATCCACGACGGCGAGAAGATGATGCACGAGCCGCTGCGCCTGACGGTCATGGTGGAGGCCCCGAAAGAGGCCATCGCCGACGTTCTGGAGCGGCACCCGGAGGTGCGCGCCCTCTTCGACAACGGCTGGCTGCACCTCTTCGCGCTCGAAGGCGGGCGCGTGAGCGGCCGCTACCGGCCCGGCCTGGCGTGGGACGCGCCGACCGGCATGGCGAAAGCCGCCTGAGCCGAGCCCCGGCCCCTTGCACGTCCCTGCTTGGACAATAGACGGCGGAAACGCCGTCTCAAGCTTTGTTTCGGATCCCGTCCGATGTTCTCTGAGACCCCCAAGGCCGGCTAACCTGACTGCGCCTGGCGATCCTCGGCTTTGCCGAAGCTGCGCACAAGGGCGAGGGCCCGATCTTTGATCGGCTCGACGGGAGGTGTCGGATATCCCGCGGCTCCGTGGACACCCTTTCGCTTTGATCGCAGAGCGTCAGAAGCGCGAGAACCAGATCCCCATACCCACCCGAATTCGGGAATAGACCGTGGCGCTGAACCTCGCGGGCCGCAGCTTCGAAGAGATCGCCAGGGAGTTCGAGCGCAGTGCGGCAACGATCTGCTCCTGGGTCAAGCTGGCCGAGCGTGATGCCGGTCGCCGAGCCGACGTTCTGAACAGCGCCGAACGCGAGGAGCTGCGCCGCGAACCGGCGCGTCTCCTCTGCGGTGCAGGGCGAGCCGTCGGCGGACAGCCACTCGAAGGGCTCGGCGCGCGGATGGAGCCAAAGCAGGTCGCCACCGTCTCCAGCATCATGTCCCGGATGTCGGAGCCGCTGATTCAGGCGTCGGCGAACGCCCGCCACGCGATCACCTCGCGGTCATGGGCGTCTTCCGGTTCATCGAGCGCTGGTACTATCCCAGCCGTCGTCCTTCAGCCCTCGGCTGTCTGTCGCCCATCGACTACGAAGGAAAAGCCGTCAACGTACTGGCGAACCAAAGCCCCTGGCAGTCGATGAAACCGGGAGGCTCCACTCATTGGCGAAGGGCTTGCCCGTCCAAGGGCTGACCTCGCCGAAGAGACCTCTAAGCGTCCTTTCGAAAAGAAGTAACCCTCACCGCGACGCCGATGGAAATGGGGTATGTCATCGTCACCGGCGTCGTCAAAAACGAATGACGTGCGCGACGGTTCACCCTCAAGTTCACTCGTCACATCAGAAACTTAGAAGGCTTGGCGGAGAGAGCGGGATTCGAACCCGCGATAGAGTTGCCCCTATACACGCTTTCCAGGCGTGCGCCTTCGACCACTCGGCCACCTCTCCAGCCAGCTGCGGCCTAGCCCATGCCGACGCAGGGTTCAAGTCGGACGCCGAAATGGGCGAGCCGAACGCCTCGGTAAAGCGATGTTGGCGAGCGCAACATCCCAAGACTCGACTCGAACCGACCGCCTCGGGTTTCTCGGAGACGCCGTGACTTGACGAGCAGCGCCCTTCGATCGGCGACGGTGATCGCTCGCGCAAGATCGAGGCTGTCGTAACGACGTTGCCGCTGGCGGCCTGCAAGCGCCAGAAGACGTGGCCGAACAAGACGGCAGCGCATACTTATGGCCGTGCGCGCCTATCGGGCCAGGAGCTGCAACCGGGCCTTTCCAAGCCTCGGCCTCGAAAGTCGACGCGTCGCGAGGCCGACTTTGCACGGAGTGCTGGCGGCTTCGATACGGACGAAGGCAGTAACCGCCGATTGGAGTCGGTGCGGCGAGCCACCGGGTCGGCGTTTGTGGCGTCGCTTGAATAGGCGCCATGTAGATGGAGTCGGCCCGGTCTGGTGGACACCGATGCTGAGCTTCTTCGCCTACAGGAGAGTGTCCGACGTCGGCGAAGACGCGACGTCGTTTCCCTGAGATCTTCAAACGGCAGGCGGTGAGGCGCGTGACCGGCAGCGATCTGTCGATCGTGCGCCTCGCCGAGCAGCTCTGTCTTCACGAGACGCCGCCGCGGCGGTGGATGCAGCTGTTCTCGGAGCCGGGGACGGGGCCTGCCCGGCGTTCCTTCCCGCCGTCGCAGGCCCCATTCTCGGTGGACCTCGACCCCGTCTCTTGGACCCATGGCTTTCCAAGGGCTCCGTCACAGCGGCGAGGTCCACCGAGAATGGGGCCTGCGACGGCGGGAAGGAACGCCGGGCAGGCCCC
>JBCCPD010000082.1:0-11237 GCA_039025075.1 Pseudomonadota bacterium
GCCGCCCGCCGCGCCGATCCGCGGCGCGCGGCCGCTCAGGAGGCTTCGGCCAGCGCCAACCCGCCCTCGCGCGCCACGAAGGCCGCGACCTCGTCCACGCCCGCGCCCGCCCGCAGGTTGGCGAAGAGGAACGGGCGTCCTTTCCGCATCCGCTCCGCATCCCGGCGCATCACCTCAAGATCGGCGCCCACATGCGGCGCCAGATCCGTCTTGTTGATGATCAGCAGGTCCGAGCGGGTGATCCCCGGACCGCCCTTCCGAGGGATTTCTTCTCCGGCGGCCACGTCGATCACGTAAAGCGTCAGATCCGCCAGCTCCGGCGAGAACGTCGCCGCCAGATTGTCCCCCCCGCTCTCGATCAGCACCAAGTCGAGATCGGGAAACGCCTCGCGCAGCTCCGCGATCGCGGCGAGGTTGACCGACGCGTCCTCGCGGATCGCCGTGTGCGGACAGCCGCCGGTCTCGACGCCGCGGATGCGCTCCAGCGGCAGCGCCTGAGCCCGCATCAACGCCTCGGCGTCCTCGCGCGTGTAGATGTCGTTGGTGATCGCCGCGAGGCTCAGCCGGTCCCGCAGCGCCCGGCACAGACCAGCCGTCAGCGTGGTTTTGCCGGCCCCCACGGGCCCGCCGATCCCGACCCGGAGCGGGCCGTGCGGCGACGCGCTCATGAGCCGTCTCCCGCGTCCATTTCCTCGAAGACCTCCAGCATGGCGTTCAGGCCGTTGATCGCCGCGGGCAGGCCGCCGTAGAGGCTCATCTGCCAGATCGTCTCGGCGATCTCCCGCCGCTCGACGCCCGCGCGCACAGCGGCGGCGATGTTGACCTTCAGCTGCGGCCGGGTCTGACCGCCCAGCACCGTCAGCCCCGCCACCGTCGCGATCATGCGCGCGCGCAGGTCGAGCCCCTCGCGGTCATAGACCCGGCCGAAGGCGAAATCGACGACCGTCTCGGCGAGGCCCGGCACCAGATGGCCGTAGCGGGCCTCCAGCGCCGGCTCCACGCCGGGGTTCAGCCGCTCGGCCATGGCGCGGGCGTCGTCTGTCGTGGTCATGATCGGAACAGCCTCGTGGATTGGGTTTCGTGCAGCATGGAGGCCAAGTCCGCGGCGAGGCAAGCGCCGCCCACGTCCTCCGGATCGGCCTCCAGCGCCTCAGCCGCCATGGCCTCGCAGACCGGCAGCAGCGCGGCCAGCACCCGCTGGCCGTCGGTCTCGCCGATCGGGATCAGGCGCTGACCGGCCGACACGAGGTTGGCGGCGAAGCCTTGCAGGAACAGACGCGTCAGAGGCGCGAGCGGCAGGCCCGCGGCCCGCGCCGCTCGGCCCACGGCCACCGGATAGGCGGCCGCCGCCGTCGCCACGCCCCAGCCGGCGGACACGGCCCGGGCGAAGGCCGCGCCGAGCGCCAGCGTCTCCGCCCGCCGCTCGGCCGAGGGTTGAAGCGCCGCGGCCAGCGCCTCCGGGCCCGCATCGTCGGGGTCGCGCCACGCCGCCGCCAGCAGCACGGCGTCCGAGCGCCCGGCGCCATGGCGCAACAGCGCCTCCAGCCAAGCGCGCAGAGCCTCCGGACCGTCGACCTGACCGGCCTCCACCGCCTGTTCGAGACCGTGCGACCAGGCGAAGGCCCCGATGGGAAAGGCCGGCGACAGCCAGGCCTGCAGCATCGCCGCCTGGGCGCCGGTCAAGGTCTCCGCCGCGCCCGTCGCGAGGCCGCCCTCAGCCATGCAGATGGTCCCGCAGGGCCGCGTCGGGGTCCTCATGGGGATCGTGGGAATGGGAATGGCCGTGGGTGCGGCCATGGCCATAAGCCCCGCGCTCCGGCGTGAACGGCGCCTCGACCGCGACCAGCCGGGCGCCGAGCCGGCGCAGCATGTCTTCGAGCACGTGGTCGTGGCGGATCAGCAGCCGCGCGGCCTCGATCTGCACCGGCAGGTGGCGGTTGCCCAAGTGCCAGGCCAAGCGCGTCAGATGCCGCGCGTCCTCGGCGCGCACTTCGGTCAGCGGCTCGGCCGCGGCGCGCACGGCGACGCGCCGCCCGTCCTCCAACGCCAGAGCGTCGCCGTCCTCCAGCTCGGCGGCTTGGGCGAGGTCGAGCAGCACCCGCTCTCCGCCCTCGGTGGTCAGCATGCCCCGCCGCCGCCAGCGCCCTTCGTAGTCGAGCGTGACGGCGTCCGACGCGCCGGCCCCCGCGCCCGGCAGCAAGGCGGCGGCTCTGATGGGGCCGGGGGCGGGGGCGGGGGCGGGCGAGACGGTCATGGGGCGGCTCCTCCGAGGCGCGTCAGGTCGCTGCGCCGCAGCATGCGCGGCCGATCCGCGCCACGAAAACCCCTGCGATAGTCCCGCCGCCCGAGGCGCGCGTCCCGACGCCGCCCCGGCGGCAGGGCGACGGAGGGGCGGCGCAGGGCGTCGCCGCTTCCGCGCGCTGCGGCAGGAGCGCCGCAAACGTCTAGGATCGTTCGCGATCACCGGCCTGAGCGCCCAAAGCAACCCGTCTCCAACCGCGCAGAGGGTCGGACGCCGCCTGAGCGTCGCAGCGTCGCTTTGACGGGCTTTTTTCCGGGCGTCGCCGGTTCGACGTCCAGCCGAGGCGCGCTCGCCCCGGTCCGCAGCGCGTTCCCGAGCCGACGCGAGCGCCGCCGCACCGTCTTCGTCGGCCGCGCGGCGCGGGGGGCCGCCTCGGTCCGGCGGAGACCTTCAAAGCCCACAAAGCCGCCGGCTCAGCGGTCCCCGGCCGCAGCGCGGCGTCCTTTGCAGGTTGGGACCCAACCGATCGACGGCCTGAACCAACCAGCGGGCGGGCTCTGCGCAGCAGCCACGCTCAGCGCGGAGGTTCCGCGAGCGGTCCGACATCCCGTCCGACACCGACGCGGATGCGCACGCCGAAAAGCCGGAGAGCGCCGACCTCATCCGCACGTCCTCGTCGCCTCGGCTCATGCTGGCCGAACCGAGCGCGCGGCGCGGTGCGCGCCGCCGCGCCGCGCCGCGCTCAGTACGCCTTGCTCGTCTTCACCAAGGCCCAGGGCGTCGCGAGCATGATCTTCACGTCGAGCCAAAGGCTCCAGCCGTCGATGTAGCGCAGGTCGGCCTCGAAGCGGCGGCGCAGGCTCAGGGCGTTGTCGACCTCGCCGCGCCAACCCTCCACCTGCGCCAGGCCCGTCAGCCCGGGCCTCACCCGATGCCGACCGGAATACCCATCGACGATCTGATCGAATGTCTCCTGCTGCGAGGATCGCGCGCCCACAGCATGGGGCCGCGGCCCCACCAGGCTCATCTCCCCCTTCAGCACGTTCCAAAGCTGCGGCAGCTCGTCGAGGCTCGTGCGGCGCAGCCACCGGCCCGGGCGCGTCACCCGGGGATCGTCCTTGGTGACCAGCTTGCGCGCCGTCGGGTCCGCCTGAACATGGTGCAGCGTGCGGAACTTCAGCACTTCGAACTCGCCGTGGTTCAGGCCTTGCCGGCGCTGGCGGAACAGGATCGGCCCGGGCCCGCTCAGCCGCACGGCCAGCGCCGCCGCCGCCATCACCGGCGCCGCCAGAACCAGACCGAACGCGCTCAGGACCACGTCCATCGCCCGCTTGACCGCCCTGCCGAAGCGCGGGATGGGCTTGCGCAGCGCCGGGATCAGCGGCCCGTCGTCCAAGGCGAATTCGCGCCCCGAAAAGTCCTGGCTGTAGGCCGAAAGCCGGATTTCCGCGGGCAGCACCCACAGCCGGCGCAGCAGCGACAGGATCCGCCGCTCCGCCGTCAGGGGCAGGGTCATGACGATCAGGTCCACCTCCGCCGCCCGCGCGAAGGCGATCACCTCGTCGACCGAGCCGAGCCGCGGCACGCCGGGGGCCGCAGGCTCCCGATCCTCTTCGCGGTCGTCGAAGATCCCGGCGAGGCGCAGACGAGGCGCCCGCGGCGCCGCAAGCCCCGCCACCAGCCGTCGCGCGCCCTCTCCTCCGCCGATGAGGATGGCCGCCCGCTCCCCCCGTTTCGGCGGATCGCGGCGCAACGCCTCCAACGCGGCGAGGGCGCCGGGTCCCGGCGGCGCCTCCACCGGGCCGGGCCCCGGCAGCCGCCGCAGCGTGTCCGCCGTCACCTCGGCCCAGCGCGAAAGGTCCTTGTCCAAGGCGTTCATGCGCCGTCGTCTCCCGATGCAAACCCGAGTCCCGGCGCATTTGGGATGAATTTGGTTACCGAACCGTTGATCGCGGCGCGGTTCGGTCAAACGGCCGCAAGGCGTCGCTGCGCGGCTCCGCGCGCCGCGGCGGCGGCCGTCCGACGCTTCGCCTGATCCTGCGCGACGCCGCGAGCGCTCAGAACATGAAGTACCGCTGCGCCATGGGCAGCACCGTCGCCGGCTCGCAGGTCAAAAGCTCGCCGTCGGCGCGGACCTCGTAGGTCTCGGGGTTCACTTCGATCGTCGGCAGGTGGTCGTTGAGCACCATGTGCCGCTTGCCGACCCCGCGGATGCCCTTGGCCGCCACCGTCTCCTTGGCGAGCCCCAGGGCGCCGCGGATCCCTCCCGCCTGAGCCGCCTCGCTGACGAAGGTCACGGCGGAGCGCTCCACCGACCGGCCCATCGCCCCGAACATCGTGCGCGAGTAGACCGGCTGCGGCGTGGGGATCGAGGCGTTCGGATCGCCCATCTGCGCGCAGGCGATGGAGCCGCCGATCAGCACCATCTCCGGCTTCACTCCGAAGAAAGCGGGCGACCACAGGCAGAGGTCCGCCCGCTTGCCCACCTCGATCGAGCCCATCTCATGGGCGATGCCGTGCGCCAGCGCCGGGTTGATCGTGTACTTGGCGATGTAGCGGCGGACCCGGAAGTTGTCGTTGTCGCCGGCCTCCTCCGCCAGGCGCCCCCGCTGATCCTTCATCTTCGCCGCGGTCTGCCAGGTGCGGATGATCACCTCCCCGACCCGCCCCATCGCCTGGCTGTCCGAGGCGATGATCGAGAACGCCCCCATGTCATGCAGAATATCCTCGGCGGCGATGGTCTCGCGTCGGATGCGGCTTTCGGCGAAGGCCACGTCCTCGGGGATCGCCTTGTCGAGGTGATGGCAGACCATGAGCATGTCCAAGTGCTCGTCCACCGTGTTGACCGTGAAGGGCCGCGTGGGGTTGGTCGAGGAGGGGATGACGTGAGGCTCCCCGCACACCTTGATGATATCCGGCGCGTGCCCGCCCCCGGCGCCTTCGGTATGGAAGGCGTGGATCGTGCGTCCGGCGATCGCTGCAAGAGTGTTCTCCACGAAGCCGGACTCGTTGAGCGTGTCGGTGTGGATCATCACCTGCACGTCCATGTCGTCGGCGACGCTCAGGCAGGTGTCGATGGCCGCCGGGGTCGTCCCCCAGTCCTCATGAAGCTTCATGGCGCAGGCGCCGCCCTCGATCATCTCCACCAGAGCGTCGGGGCGGGAGGCGTTGCCCTTCCCGCTCAGCCCGATGTTCATCGGCGTCGCATCCACCGCCTGCAGCATCCGTCCGATATGCCAGGGCCCCGGCGTGCAGGTCGTCGCGAGCGTGCCGTGCGCCGGCCCGGTGCCGCCCCCCAGCATGGTCGTCAGGCCCGAATGCAGCGCATCCTCCATCTGCTGCGGGCAGATGAAGTGGATATGCGCGTCGAAGCCGCCGGCGGTCAGGATGCGCCCTTCGCCCGCCAACGCCTCCGTCCCGGGCCCGATGACGATGTCCACGTCGGGCTGCACGTCGGGGTTGCCGGCCCGACCGATCCCCGCGATCCGCCCGTCCTTCAGCCCCACGTCGGCCTTGTAGATCCCCGAGTGGTCCACGATCAGCGCGTTGGTGATCACCGTGTCGACGGCGCCCTCGGCCCGGGTCCTCTGGCTCTGCCCCATGCCGTCGCGGATCACCTTGCCGCCGCCGAACTTCACCTCCTCGCCGTAGGGCCCGGTCAGGTCCTTTTCGACCTCGATGATCAGGTCCGTGTCCGCCAGCCGCAGCCGGTCCCCCGTGGTCGGGCCGAACATCGCCGCATAGGCGGGGCGGGAGATCTTCGCGGGCATCAGGCCTCTCCTTGATCAGGGGTCGTCTCGGCGCGCGCCGGGTCGGGCGCGTCGGCCTTGGCGGCCTGCCGGCGGTAGTGGATGCCCGCGGCGGGGGCGAGGAAGATCAGCAGCTTCCAGGCGTTGAACCCGCTCTCGAAGGCCAGCTTCGCATCCGCGCCGGTCGCCGCCGCCAACGACTGAGCGACCACGTAGACCACGCCCGCCCCCACCAGCAGCGCCGCCCCGGCCCCTAGGATCACGCCGAGCGTCGACGGCATCCGCTCCGCCGCCAGCTTCGGCAGATAGACCCCCAAGGGGACCAGCAGGATCAGACAGATGATGAGCGTCATCGCAGCGCGTACTCCGTTCCGCCGCCCTCGTTCCAGTAGAGCCTCAGCCGCCCCCGCCCGACCCCGGCCCTGGCGCAGCGCGCCTCTCGCGCGCTCTCCGGCGCTCCGACGGGCCCGCCGACGACGCAGACCCGATCCTCGAGCCAGTCCCAGGTCCCCGCCCACATTTCTCCGCGCACCTGCCCCAGCACGGTCCCGTCGGCGTAGTGCAGCAGCAGCGCATCCCCATCGACCTGCCGGATCACCCGGTTCACGACGATGGCCCGCCAGCGCCATTCCTCGCCGATGCGGGACATCTGAGCGTCGGCGGGGACGGCGACGCTCGCCGCCACGCCGCCGAGCAAGAAGGCGAGGACGGCCCTCAAAGGTCCCCCATCACCTTCCCATTGAACCCGAAGACCTTCCGATCCCCAGCGTAAGGAACCAACGTCACCTCCCGCCGCTGTCCCGGCTCGAACCGCACCGCCGTCCCCGCGGCGATGTCGAGCCGCATGCCCCGCGCCGCCTCCCGGTCGAACTCGAGCCCCGGGTTCGTCTCCGCGAAGTGGTAGTGGGAGCCCACTTGCACGGGACGGTCGCCCGTGTTCGCGACCTCCAGCACCAAGGTCTCTCGCCCCGCGTTCAGCTCGATCTCGCCCTCGGCGGGCATCATCTCCCCGGGGATCATTCAGACCCCCGTAGCCAGCCGCGCCCCAGCCATGCGAGGGCGAGCAGACCCCCGCCCACCACGACGTAGTCCAAGACACCCGGCGGCTCCTGCCCGGCATGCCCGGGATGGGCGAGCGCCGCCGCGGGCGACAGCCCGGCGACGAGGACGTAGGCGATGCGGCTCATCAAGCGCTCCTTCGCAAGCGTGGGGTCAACGGATGGGATGGTGCACGGTCACCAGCTTGGTGCCGTCGGGGAACGTCGCCTCCACCTGCACCTCGTGGATCATCTCGGGGATGCCCTCCATGCACTGCTCGCGCGCGACGACGCCCGCCCCCGCCTCCATCAGATCGGCGACGGAGCGGCCGTCCCGCGCCCCCTCCACCACGAAATCGGTGATCAGGGCGATGGCCTCGGGGTGGTTCAGCTTCACCCCCCGCGCCAACCGCCCCCGGGCGACCATCGCCGCCACCGAGACCAGCAGCTTTTCCTTTTCGCGCGGCGTGAGGTTCATCGCGCTCCTCCGTCTCTCACATCGTCCAGACCCGGGGCAGCCCGCCGCCCCGCAGAAACTCCAGCGCCGGGATCAGCGCCCGGCGCAGCGCAAACCCGTCCGCCGCCAGCAGCCGACCGCAAAGCAGCCCGTCCCAGGCCGAGGCCGCGCCCCGCGCCGCCCCGTCGCCCGGCAGAACGGCCCTCAGCCCCTCCAGCCGAGCCTCGGCGTCGGGCGCAGCGTAGACCAGCGTCGCCGCCGCGCGCGCCCCTGCGAAAGTCGCGCGCGCCGAGGCGATGGCCGCCGCCTCGCCCACCAGCCGCAACCCATCCGCCCAAACCAGTCTTCCGGCCCGCCGCAGCCGCCAGCCGTCCCGAAACCGCGCGGCGCGCACCGTCTCGCCCATGGCCTCGCGCCCCAGCACCAGCGGCTCCACCGCAAGGAGGGCGGCGTCCTCGGCCATCTCGATCTCCAGCCGCCGATCCAGAGCGCCCCCGTCGAAGAGGATCGTCTCCTGCGGCAGCCAGTCGAGCCGCGCGCCCGCGCCCAAGGCCAGCCGAGCCGTCACCCGCGCGGTCTCCCCCGATTGAGCCCGATAGACCCGTTCGGCCGCCTGGGTGGTCACGCTCAGCCGAGCCCCCGGCCGAGCCTCAGAGAACCAGTCGAACCGATCTCCGCCGGTCAAGCCCCCGGCCGTATTGAGAAAAACCGCCGTCGCCTCGGCATGGGTCCTGGGAAGAAAGCACTTTGCGGAACCTTGCTGGCGAAGCCCGACCAGTCCCCGCGCGCCCATCACCGCGCCGGCTTCGCCCTGCGCGCGCGGCTGCGCCGGCAGGGCCTGGGCGGTCGTGACGGGAGCGTGCAGCATCAGTCTCTTTCGACGGCGCGCCGATCGGATCCGGCGTCTCTTCACCCTGACGCCCGGCCCCGATCCGCGCAAGACCGAGGCGCCGGCGCTCAGGCGCCCAATGGTTGTGCAATGCCATCGATGCCCGCCCGCGCTGCGCCGCGGCACCTTTCCTTAACCCTTCGGCCCCCATAGTTTCGCCGCCAGACTCGTCTCTGGGTCCTCGCAGGAACGCGGGGGCTCCGCGTGCAGCAGGATGCCGCCACCCATGTTCAACAGCCTCCTCGGCATGGTCTCGTCCGACATGGCGATCGACCTCGGCACAGCGAACACGCTGGTCTACGTGAAGGGCCGCGGCATCGTGCTGAACGAGCCCTCGGTGGTCGCCTTCGCCACCAAGAACGGCAAGAAGGAGGTCTTGGCGGTGGGGGAGGACGCCAAGCTCATGCTCGGCCGCACCCCCGGCTCGATCCAGGCGATCCGGCCCATGCGCGACGGCGTCATCGCCGACTTCGACGTGGCCGAGGAGATGATCAAGCACTTCATCCGCAAGGTGCACCGCCGCGGCAGCTTCGCCTCGCCCAAGATCATCGTCTGCGTGCCCTACGGCGCCACCCCGGTCGAAGAACGCGCCATCCGCGAGTCGGTCATGGCCGCCGGCGCCCGCCGCGCCGCCCTGATCCCCGAACCCATCGCCGCGGCCATCGGCGCCGGCATGCCGATCACCGAGGCGACGGGCTCCATGGTCGTCGACATCGGCGGCGGCACGACGGAGGTCGCGGTGCTTTCGCTCGGGGACATCGTCTACGCCCGCTCCATCCGCGTCGGCGGCGACAAGATGGACGACGCCATCATCTCCTACCTGCGCCGCTCCCAGAACATCCTGATCGGCGAGGCGACGGCGGAGCGCATCAAGACCTCCATCGGCACCGCCCGCACCCCCGACGACGGCCGAGGCCGGGCGCTCGAAATCCGCGGGCGAGACCTGCTCAACGGCATCCCCAAGGAGATCGAGGTCACCCAAGGCCAGATCGCCGAGGCGCTGGCCGAACCCGTCACCCAGATCAAGGAGGCGGTGATGAGCGCGCTCGAAGCCACGCCCCCCGACCTCGCCGCCGACATCGTCGACCGCGGCGTCATGCTCACCGGCGGCGGCGCGCTTCTGGGCGACCTGGACCTCGCCTTGCGCGAGCAGACCGGCCTCGCCATCACCTCCGCCGAAGATCCCCTCTCCTGCGTCGCGCTCGGCACCGGCAAGGCGCTGGAGCATGAGAGGGATCTGATCCACATTCTCAACTACGACCGCTGATCCCGCACCCTGCCGGGAGGCTTGATTGAGCGACCGCACGAGCATGGACGGAGACCTTGGCGCGGGCCGCGTGCTCCGCCGCATCCTGCTGTTCGTCCTCTCGGTCTGCTTTCTCGCCCTCTTCGTGCTGTGGCGCATGGACAATCCGCGGGCCGAGCGGGTGCGCATGGGCCTCGCCGACGCCCTGCAGCCGCTCTACGAGGGCTTCGGCCAGCCGCTGGAGATGCTCGGCGACATGGCCGCCGACGCCCCAGGACTTCGCCCGGGTCTACCAGCAGAACGAGGAGCTGCGGCGGGAGATCCAGCGCCTGCGCGCCTGGCGCGACGCCGCCCGGGAGCTCGAGCAGGAGAACGCGCGCCTGCGCGCCCTCAACAACGTGCGCCTGCCGCCCGAAGCCGGCTTCGTCACCGGAGAGATTCTTTCGGACAGCGGCGGGCCCTTCCTCCACACCGGCCTCGCCAACGTGGGCCGCCGCGACGGCGTGCAAGACGGGGCGGCGGTGATGGACGGCGCCGGCCTCGCCGGCCGCGTCGTCGGCCTCGGCCGCCGCGCCGCCCGCGTGCTCTACGTGACCGACTACTCCTCCCGGGTGCCGGTCATCATCCGCCCTTCCGGCCGCCGGGCGCTGCTGGCCGGCGACGGCGCCGCCGCGCCCCGGCTCGACTTCTTGGAATCGCCCGAGGGCGTGCGCCCCGGCGACCGCATCGTCACCTCGGGCGACGGAGCCGTCTTCCCGCCGGACCTGCTGGTCGGCGCCGTGGTCGCCGGCGCCGACGGCTCGCCCCGCGCGCGCCTCTCGGCCGACATCGCCCGCCTCGAATTCGTCCGAATACTGCGCTGGCGCCCGGACACGGAGATCGACGAGCCCGGCGGCCTCATCGAGCCGCCTCAGGGTCCCCTGCAAGACGTCCCGGACGCCGACGACCCCGCCCAGACCGGCGAGGCCTCGACGGAATCCCCCACCGTGCCCGTGGCCGAGGCGAGCGAATGACCCGCCCCGCCGCCTCGCCCCAGTCGCCGCGAGCGCCCATGCCCGCCGCAGCCAGAAACCGACCCCGCGCGCCATCGACCTCGACGGCCCCGCCCTCGACGCACAGGATCGCCATCCGCGATCGCCTTGCTTCCGCACGCGGCGACGCGCGCCCGACGTCCCCGTTCGAAGCCGTCGCATCCGCGCCATCGACCGCCGGGACCCGCGCCGGACGCGGGCCAAGAGCGCCCCGCATCGAAGCGTTCGGCCTTCTCCCGACCGCGCCCGGCTCGGCGCAGGCTGCAACCCAAGCCATTGGGCGCGCGCGCAGAAACGCCTTGCACTGCCGGAAACGGCCCAGCGCAGGGCGCAAGACGCCGACGCCGGCAGATGCGCCGTCGCAGGCCGCGCCTGTCTCCTCCGCTGCTGAACGCGCCGTCGCGCCGACCCGCCCGGCTTCGAAACCCCTCAGCTCGGCGCCCATCGCGGCCCGGCCCCCCGCCCAGAGCGGCCTGGGTCGGTCGAGCATCACGCCCGCGCGCCCCTCCGCGCCGCGCTTCCCGGCCAGGTCGGACCTTGCGGCCCCCGCCCTCTCAGATCCCGCCGGCGCCCCGGCCGGCGCGGC
>JBCCPD010000083.1:0-11153 GCA_039025075.1 Pseudomonadota bacterium
GTTGGCGCCGCTTGGCATCGCGCTCGGAGAGCGCGGCCTCGCCGTTGGCGGCTGGAGCGGCGGCATCGATTCGGCGCGACACGCCGGCGACGGTCTGTCCCGACCTTTCGGGCGCAGGCAGCGGAACGGGCATCTGCCCTCCGGCGGTCGCAGCCCCGTCATCCTTGATGTACCGTTTGAACATGACGCACGCTTTTCCCTATCCGCAAAGGGGTTTCAGCCCGCCCCCTCCGCTCACGCCGACGCCGCCCTGGCTTTCTCCAACTGGTCGAGAAATCCCTTGGCGGCCTTACGCAATTCCTTTCTAAGCGGGTTCGACCCCGCGTATTCCGCCAAGGGCGCGCCGTGATCGCAGGCCTGAGCCACCACTTTGCCACCGTCCGGAAGGCTTACAGCATACTCGATTCCCAAGCTCTCGGCCATTTTCTTGACGCGGCCTCGCGCCGCGAAGTCAGAGAAGCCTGGCGCACGGTTGAGCACGAACTCCACCTTCTCAAGCGGCAGGTCCTCGGCCTTCAAGGTGCGCAGGAAGCGCAGCATGTTTTGGGCGGAGCGCAGGTCCATCTCCATCAGCGCATACCAGGTCTGGCACTGCTGGAGCACCGTCTCGGTCCATTGGGTGAGGGCGCGAGGCATGTCGATGACGACCACGTCGTGCGTGGCGCGCGCCAGGTCGAGGATGCGGCTCATGCCGTCGGGATCGACGATGTCGAAGGGCAGGGCGTCGGCCGGCGCAGTCAGAACGTCGAGACGACGCTTGTAGGAGGCGAGCGCGACGCGCAGGCCAGCGGCGTCGAGCCGCTCGACGCTCGTGAGGAGCTCATAGACCGCGTCGCCGCGGGTCAGGTCGAGATAGGTCGAGACCGAGCCGTACTGGAAGTCGAGGTCGAGCAGCAGGACGCGCAGGTTCGACTTGCGCGATTCCTGGGCGATCTCCCAGGCGAGGTTCACGGCGAAGCTGGTGGCGCCGACGCCGCCGGAGACGCCGTAGACCGCGAGGATCGCGCCGTCCCGGCTCCGGGCCTGGGCCGGGGCTCCGCGGTCGTCGTCGCGCTGGCGCATGCGGTCGAGCGCGTCGGCGATGGAGCCGTCGGGGATCGGCACCGGCAGGAAGTCGTCGGCGCCGGCCCGCATCAGGCGGTGCATAGCGGCGGGCGACAGGTCCTGCACCAGCAGGATCACGTAGCTGCCGGCCTGCCGGGCCCCGCGGACGAGCTGTTCGGTCTGCTCGAGCTTGTCGGGCGCGTCCGACGACGCGGCGATCAGCGCGGCCGGGGGCGCGGCCGCAGGGAGGGCGGCGAAGAGGTCGGGGGGGCGCACGTCGACCCAGCCGCCGTTCGGCAGCTCCTGGTCGAGCTCAGCCTTCAGACCGTCGAAGACGCGGATGTCGTCCGAGACCACGGCCAGCTCCGCGCCGGTCGAGGCGAAGGCGGTGCGGCGTAGGATCACCGGGCGGCCCTGCAGCGCTCGGCCGTCGGTCCGGTCCTCTTCGAGGGTTGCGCGCTCACGTCCTGGTTCCCTGTCATGCTGTTTTTGGGGGGCCCTTCCGCGCCACGCTGGGCGCGGGTCGGACTGAGTCCTAGGGTCGACGCGCCGCGTCAGTTGGTGCCTTGCGCCTGCGCCCCTTCGCTTTGGTCGCCCACGTATTCAATATAGCCCAACAAGGCGCGCTTTCCGTCGAAGCCGCGGCCGCCGAAGGGCGCGCCGAAGCCGGCGACGATGGTCTCCACCCGGCGGTTGCGCCGCTCCCTCGCATCCACGGGCACGACAGGGTCTCGTTCCCCGAGGCTTTCCAGCGCCAGAAGCTGGTTGGGGTTCACCCCGAAGGTGGAGAGCCGGTCGGCCACCGCGCGGGCGCGCCGCAAACCCAATCGCTCGTTCACCGCGGCGGATCCGGGCTCGTCCGCATGCCCTTCGAGCACCACGATGACGCCGGGATTGCGGATCAGCCAGGCGGCCTGCCGCTGCAGGTCGCGCTCCGCCTCCTCGTCGATGCGGGCGGAGGCGAAGTCGAAGCGCACCTGGTCGGGCGCCGAACGTCTGAAGTCGGCCGACATGCGCAGCAGCTGTTCGCGAGAGGTCAGATCGCCGGTCATGATCGCGGCGTTGCTGACGACGGAGACGCCGAGGGAGCCCGGCGTGGGCGGTTCGCCCATGGGCCGGCGAGTGGAGCAGCCGGCTACCGCAAGGCAGAGGAGCGCCGCGAGGGCCAGGCCCGCGCGGCCAAGACGGGGACGATCAGTCGACGACATAGCCGAACGCTCCTTCGAAATCGCTGGCTGCGGCGGAGCGCAGCGCGGAATTGCTTTCGAGCTCGACCCTGCCCAGCAGAAAGAGCTCCCGTTCGTTGGGCAGGCGGATGCGGTCGGTCGGCAGCTCGAACGCCGCCTCGGAGGCCGGGTTCACTAGAAAGGCGCTGACCAGAATCACCAGCTCGGTCTGGTTTCGCTGGAACTCGGCCGAGCGGAAGAGCGTGCCCAGGACAGGCACCTCGGAGATCCAGGGCAGCTGGGCGGCGCTGTCGACGAAGGTTTCCTGCAGAAGCCCGGCGATGGCGAAGCTCTGCCCGTCGCGCAGCTCGATCGTGGTGTTGGCGCGGCGGGTGGCGAAGCCGTTGAAGGTCACGCCGCCGCTTTGGATGACGATGGATTGGTCGATGGCGGAGCTTTCGGCGACGATCTGGAGGTTGATCACGTCCTCTTCGACGACCGTGGGCGTGAAGCCCAAGCTGATGCCGAAGGGACGGTATTCGACGCTGATCGCGCCGGTTTCGGCCTCCGCCACGGGGATGGGGTATTCGCCGCCCGCCAGAAAGCTGGCGGTGTCGCCCGACAGCGCGACCAAGTTCGGCTCGGCCAAGGTGCGCGCGGCGCCTTTGGATTCCAGCGCGTCGATGGCGAGGTTGGCCACGACGCCGCCTGCGGCGAAGCCCAGGCGCATCAGGCCCTGGCTGGACGAGGCGGGCCCGCGCGGCGGCTCGAACCCGCCGGGACCCACGGCCGGCGGCGTCAGGCCGATCTGATCGCCGGTGGCGGTGTTGATGCCCCAATTGCCGACCTGCGCCCCGACCTGCCAGTTGAAGCCGAGCGATTTGGCGGCGTTGCGCTGCACTTCGGCGAAGCGCACGCGCAGCAGCACCTGCTGGGTGCCGGCGACGCCGACCATGTTCGTGACGCGGCCCGGGGCGTATCGGCTGGCCAGCTCGACCGCCCGACCCAGCTGAGCGGCCGAGGAGACGGTGCCGGACAGCACGATGCCGTCGGCGGCGTTGCGCACCTCGATCCGCTCGCCGGGCAGAATTTCCTGGAGGCGAGTCTTGAACTCCTGCAGGTCCGGTTGCACGCGCACCGAGATATTGGCGAGCAGGCGGCCGCCGGCGCCCAGGAGGGTCAGCGTCGTGCGCCCGGGCTGCTTGCCCAGCACGTAGACCGACTGGTTGGAGAGGGCGGCGACGTCGGCGATGCCCGGATTGGCGACGGAGACCTCGGCGAAGGGTTCGCCGGCCTCGAGGACGATGGCCCGGTTGACCGAGACGGTCACCTCCGACGGCGAGGTCGCGTCGACCACCCTGACGAGGTCCTGGCCTTGCGCCGGCGCCGTGGCGAGGGCGGCGGCGAGAACCGCGCCGGCGAGGCGGGCCGCGGTCAGCCGCCGTAGCGCTTTTGCCGCGCCTTCGATCAGCCCTGTCATCGCGCTGTCTCTCCCGAACTGGACACTCCGCTTTAAGAGCGGATCACAACATACGGAAACCATTCTATTTTCAATATTGGCGTCAATCATGTTGATCTTGCAAGCCATCGCGCGGAGCCCGGAAATTCGGCGCCTGTGGCGGATCGGCGACGCCTTCGACTCCCACAGGTTGCACGTTTGAATAGAGCGTGAACGACAAAGCCCACGGAGGATCCGTGGGCTCGCAAGGCCGCTCAATGGCGGAGCGTCGGCGGATAACTGGCCTTTGCGCAGCGCTTGGAGGACGCCGGCGGAGGGGTCGTCGATCACTGCTGGAAGATGCGCTCCTCCACCGCGCCGGCGCGGCGCACGCGGACGGTCGACACGGTGGGCTCGGCTTCGGCGACCACGGCCTGTTCCTCAATGCCCAGCAGCTCGTTGCGGTCGAGCGGAGCCAGCTCGGTGATCGTGTCCGAGCCGTGGCCGCGCAGAGCGATCGACATGGAACCGGTCGTGCTGGCCAGGGTCAGCCGCGCCACGGCATCGGCGTCGCCCTGAACTGTCACGGTGCGCGCCAGACGCGCCTCGACCCGGTCGATGTCCGTGTCCTGGTCGATGGCGATGACTTCGAGATTCTGCATCACCAGACGGGTGATCGGGCCCGTTTCGCGATCGTTGACCGTCAGAAACACGTCGATGCGGGACCCAGGGAGGAGGAAGCCGCCGACCGAGTTCTGCACGTTCACGGGGATGGTGAAGGCCAGCATGCCAGGGTCCAGCAAAGCTGCGACGGTCGCCTTGACGCCGAAGCCGGTGACCTTCGAGGAGAGCACGGGCTCGTTCGGCTCCATCCGTCGCAGGACGGTGCGTGGTTCGGATCCGTCGCCGAAAAGGTCTTCCATCCGGGCGAAACCGTTCAAGGGCGCGGCTTCGCGGGGCCACGGAACCATCTTCACATGCTCCGGCAGAAGCTGCTGCCCGAAGCGCACGTTCTCCTGCACGACGGCGAGCTCGATGAGGCGGATTGGAGCCTGAGGTTCTTGCGCGCCGTTGAGCCGGGCCTCTGCAGCCTGGACTTGGGCGTAGACGTACCATGAAGCGCCCGCGGCGAGGGAGAGTCCGGCAATCAGGACGAAGACGGCGACGAGTCTCATGACGAAAGCGCTCCCCTGAAGCGGATAGAGCCGCCGCCCGACGCTGTGAGGCGGGCGACGGCCTGATCTACGACATCAGCCGGTTTCGCGTTGGTCCGGCGCGGCGGCGAACGCCGCGCCGCGTGGGCCGCGAAACCTTCGCGGCGATTGATCAGTCGGGCGTGTTGAGCGTCACGCCGGCCGCCGCGGTGCCGGAAGAGGCGCCGCCGCCGTCGTTGGCCTCGGTGAAGCTGTCATCGGCCGCGACCTCGTCGCCGGCTGCGGACAGGGCGGTGTCGATGTCGTTGACCATGGAGGCGATGGAGCCGTCCAGAATGGTGATGGCGCCGATCGACAGCAGCACGACCGCGGCGGTCAGCACGACCCAGTCGACGGTCACCGCGCCGGAGTCGTCACGCACGAAGTTCCGAGCTTTCGCGAGGATTTTCATTTGGCTTCCCTTTCACTCTACTAGTGGGTCGAACCAGCCCGTCCGAACCAATTTGCCGCCCTTACACATGTTAAAGCGGACGCTACGCCCCCTGGGGGCCAAGTCGCGCTCCGTCCCCGGAGCCGCACCACCTCGGTGCTTTCAGAAAGATGAACAATCCTGACGGTAAATGCAACCTGATTCGTGCAGCATCATGAAAAAAAAGTTGCCGGCCGCAGCCATCGCCTGGGTCATTCGCCGAAGATCTGAGGAAAACGGTCGAAAGCCAGCGTGTCGATCATCGTCGCGCCGGCATCCACCAGCGCGGCGGTCACCGGTTCGAACATGCCGGTCGAGCCTGCGAGCGCCAGCATGCACACGCCTGCGGTGATGACCACGTAGTCGAGCGTCACCGCGCCGTGGTCGCAGCCGGCAAGTCCGATCAACGTTCTGCCTAGACGCATGAACAAGGTTCCAGCCCCCTCGAGGTCATTCATACAGCCTAACTCGTTCATTTTCGTCAATCCACGAAAATGAACAAAATATTAACAATGAGGGAGGGTTTTTCGGGGCCGGCCGCGGCTCTCGACCCCGTGAACGTCGTTAACGGCTGTGAATCGCTCCAATTCGAAGCGTCCCCGTTCAGGTTTCGCGAATCATCCGGTGTCAGCGGCTCGCGATGGCGGGTCGGTCAGTCGACGAGGGTCGCCTCGGTCAGGCCGCGCACCTCGTCCATGTCGACGCCGTCGGCGAGCTCCACCACCTTCAGGCCGCCCTCGACCACGTCGAAAACGCCTAAGCCGGTGATGATCCGGTGCACGACGGCCTTGCCTGTCAGAGGCAGGGTGCAGGCCTTCAGAAGCTTCGTTTCGCCCTTCTTGTTGGCGTGGTCCATGATCACCACGACGCGCTTCACTCCGGCGACCAGGTCCATCGCGCCGCCCATGCCCTTCACCAGCTTGCCGGGGATCATCCAATTCGCAAGATCGCCGGTCTCGGACACCTCCATGGCCCCGAGGATCGCCATGTCGATCTTTCCGCCGCGGATCATCCCGAAGCTGGTGGAGCTTTGGAAGTAGGAGGTGTCGGGCAGCTCGGTGATGGTCTGCTTGCCGGCGTTGATGAGATCAGGGTCGATCTCGTCCTCGGTGGGGAACGGTCCCATGCCGAGCATCCCATTTTCGGACTGCAGGGTCACCGAGACGCCCTCGGGGAGGAAGTTCGACACCAGAGTCGGGATGCCGATCCCGAGGTTCACGTACATGCCGTCCTGCAGCTCCTGCGCGGCGCGGGCGGCCATCTGATTGCGGTCCCAGGGCATGGGCGTCTCCTGTCTTAGGCCGCGCGGACGGTGCGCTGTTCGATGCGTTTCTCGAACGCTCCTTGCACCAGTCGGTGCACGTAGATGCCGGGCAGGTGGATGTGGTCGGGGTCGAGGCTCGCCGCCGGGACGATCTCCTCCACCTCCGCCACGCAGACCTTGCCGCAGGCGGCCGCGTCCGGGTTGAAGTTGCGGGAGGTCTTTCGGAAGACCAGATTGCCGGTCTCGTCCGCCTTCCACGCCTTGACGATGGAGAGATCGGCGACGATGCCGCGCTCGAGGATGTAGGTCTCCCCGTCGAAGACCTTTTCTTCCTTGCCCTCGGCGATGACCGTGCCGACGCCTGTTTTGGTGTAGAAGCCAGGGATGCCGGCGCCGCCCGCGCGCAGGCGTTCGGCCAACGTCCCTTGCGGGTTGAATTCCAGCTCCAGCTCGCCGCTCAAATACTGGCGCATGAACTCGGCGTTCTCTCCCACATAGGACGAGATCATCTTCTTGACCTGCTTGGTCTGCAGCAGAACGCCGAGGCCGAAATCGTCGACGCCGGCGTTGTTGGAGGCGACGGACAGGTCCTTGGTTCCGGCATCGCGGATGGCGGCGATCAGGTTCTCGGGGATGCCGCAGAGGCCGAAGCCACCCGCGGCGATCAGCATTCCGTCGAAAAGGAGGCCGTCGAGCGCCTCCGCGGCCGAGCCGTAAACCTTTCGCATACCTGCGAACCCCTATCTCCGGTGTCGAGCGCCGCCTGCCGAAGGGGCGGCCTTTCACGCTGCGCCTGCGTTCTCCGGCAAGGGGGGCGCTCCGTCAACCGCCGATGCGCCCGGTCGCCCGCCTCTCATCCGCGCGCGCCGGCCTTCAAGTTGCCGCTGCGCCCGCCCGGGCCTAGGCTCGCGTCCGAGTTCCAGGGAGAAACCGCCATGAACATGCTCGCCGACTTTCCCGTCGCTCTGAAAGATCCCGCTTTGCTGGAGGGGCGCGCCTACATCGACGGCGCGCTCCGCGACGCGGCGGGGACCTTCCCGGTGCACGATCCGGCGACGGGAAAGCTGGTGGCGGAGGCGGCGGACTGCGATGCGGCCATGACGCGGGAGGCGATCGACGCGGCCTATGCGGCGCAGAAGGCTTGGGCGGGACTGCTGGCCGCCGAGCGCTCCGCGCTGATCCTGAAGATGCGGGACCTGATGATGGAGCATCAGGACGATCTGGGCGCGATCCTTTGCGCCGAGATGGGCAAGCCGTTGGCCGAGGCCAAGGGCGAGATCGCCTATGGGGCCAGCTTCCTGGAATGGTTCGCCGAGGAAGGAAAGCGGCTCTACGGCGACGTGATTCCGCCGCATGCGCCGGGCAAGCGGCTGGTGGTGATCAAGCAGCCCGTGGGCGTCGTGGCCTCGATCACGCCGTGGAACTTCCCGAACGCGATGATCGCGCGGAAGATCGCGCCGGCCTTCGCCGCGGGCTGCACGGTGGTCGCCAAGCCGGCGGAGCAGACGCCGCTGTCGGCCACGGCCATGGCGGTGCTGGCGGACCGCGCCGGCTTTCCGCCGGGCGTGTTCAACGTGCTGCCGTCGAACCAAGGCCCGGCGGTCGGGCAGGAGATGTGCGCGAACCCTAGGGTGCGGAAGATGACCTTCACCGGATCCACCGAGGTTGGGCGGATCCTGATGCGACAGTGCGCCGACGACATCAAGAAGCTGAGCCTGGAGCTGGGCGGCAACGCCCCCTTCATCATCTTCGACGACGCGGATCTGGAGGCGGCGGTGGAGGGGGCAATGGCCTCCAAGTTCCGCAATGCCGGGCAGACCTGCGTCTGCGCCAATCGGCTTTACGTGCAGCGCGGGGTCTATGACCGCGTAGCGGAAATGATGGCCGAGAAGGTCGGCGCTCTGAAAGTGGGTGCCGGCTTCGACGAGGGCGTGACCACCGGGCCCCTGATCGACGAGGACGGGCTGGCGAAGGTGGAGCGGCACGTGGCCGATGCGCTCGACAAGGGCGCGGAAGCGGCGTTCGGCGGGTTCAAGCACGCTCTGGGGCGGACCTTCTTCACGCCGACTTTGCTGACCGGAGCCACCCAGGACATGGCGGTCGCGTCGGAGGAGACGTTCGGGCCGGTCGCCGCGCTGATCCCTTTCGATACGGAGGAGGAGGCGGTGGGCTACGCCAACGACACCGAGTTCGGGCTGGCTTGCTACTTCTACTCCCGCGACATCGGCCGCTGCTGGCGGGTGGCGGAGGCGCTGGAATACGGCATCGTCGGCGTCAACGACGGCTTGCCCTCGACCGCCGTGGCGCCGTTCGGCGGCGTGAAGCAGTCGGGGCTGGGGCGCGAGGGATCCAAGTACGGGATCGAGGACTTTCTGGAGGTCAAGTATCTCAGCTTGGGCGGCGTTTGAACGCCTGCCTGGGCGGCGCGGTCCGCGGCGGGCGTTGGCCGGCGCGGGGTGCTTGGGTCAGCGCATCAGCGTTTCGGGAGGGTGCTTGACCAGGGTGCGCCGGATCGCCGTGTCGCGAAGTCTGGCGACCGTGGGCGTGAAGCGCTGCATGATCTCCGGCAGCTTGCCGAGCACGGCGCGCATGGTGGGGTCCGAATAGGCCCTTTGCAGCGCCTGCAGCTCCTCCAAAGTCAGGTTGCGCGCCATCAGCGACGCCCAGTCGCCGGCGAGGATGTCCATGTCCTCCTCCAACTCGCGCTCGAGGGCGTCGGCAAAGGTCTCTAGACCGGCCTCGTTCACGTCCAGCCCGTCGCGGAACGCCGCCTCGGCGACGCGGCGGCGCATCATCACCATCGAGGCTTCCGTCGTTTGGCGGGCGAACTCGTCGGCGAAGATGTCCAGGTAGATGCTTTCGGCGAGGGACATCCGCGCGCCGCGGGTGTCGTCCTGCGCCTCCGCCGCGTGAGGCGCGGCGAAGGTCAGCGCCGCAGCTGCGGCGAGGGCTGCGATATTCCTCACGAACTCTCATCTCCTTCGATGCGGGCGGCCCGGCCGCTAGGCGAGGCGCCTCGGCGGCCTCGCGCGGCCCAAACCTGCCTTCGACAGCCGTTGCGATGCCGCCGTCGTGATCCATGTGAACGCCCCCTGTTCGCGGGCGACCTTGCCGGGAATCGCCGGGCGTGGCTAGCCTCGGGCATGTTCGGATTCCGTCTCCTCTCTCCCCGCTCGATCCTCGCCTGCCTGGCGCTGCTCGTCTTCGCCGCGGCGCCCTGGCGGCTGGCTCAGGCGCAGACCAACTTCATGCCGCGCCACGAGGCGCCGGAGCCTGCGCCGGAGGGTCTTCCTCGCATCGAAGTGGATGTCGAGCTGGTGCTGGCCGTCGACATCTCCCGCTCCATGGACATCGAGGAGCTTCGCATCCAGCGCGACGGCTATGTCCAGGCCTTCCGCGACCCGCAGGTGGTGCGCGCCATCCAAGGCGGGCTGCTCGGGCGCATCGCGGTGCTGTATTTCGAATGGGCGGGTCCGAGCATCCGCAACGTCATCGGGGATTGGACCTTGATCGACGGGCCGGAGGCGGCGGCGGTCTTCGCGGACCGGCTGGCCGCCGGGCGGATCACCGCGGCGCTGGGCACCTCGATCTCCGGCGGGCTCGCGTTTTCGGCGGCGCAGATCGAGGCCAACCGCTTCGACGGTTTGCGGCGGGTGATCGACGTGTCGGGCGATGGGCCCAACAACTCCGGACCCGGGGTGGAGATCGCGCGGGACGAGGTGGTGGCCCTGGGCATGACCATCAACGGCCTGCCGCTGATGATGAAGGCTCGGGACGGGCCGTTCAGCCTGACCGACCTCGACATCTACTACGAGGACTGCGTGATCGGCGGACCGCAGAGCTTTCTGTTGCCCCTTTGGGACGCCGCGAAGTTCGCGGAGACCATTCGGCGCAAGCTGATCCTGGAGATCTCCGGCTTGACGCCGGCGCCGGGGGAGAACCGGCGAGCGCAAGTGATGCGCGCCCAGCTAGGCTACGGACCGCCCCCGGAACCGCGGATCGACTGCTACATCGGCGAGAAGCTGCGACGCGACTGGGTGGAGCGGCGCGGCTGGGATTGGTAGCCCGCGCCGCCGTCCCGCCGGGAACGAGCGTCGAACCGGGGGAGGACCCCCCGTCCGCCGCGGACGCGCCGCAAAAGCGGCGGCGCGCCCGGCAAGCCTCGCGCAGCGCGCTCAGACGTCGAACTGGTAGCTCGCCGGCACATAGCGGAAGCCGCCGCCCGACAGCGGTTCCAAAAAGCCCGGAGCCGAGTTGGGCATGTGGTAGCCGACGAAGGGGATGCGGTCGGCGGCGATCATGCCGAAGAGGTCCTTGCGGGCCTGGGCGGCCGCTGGCTTGTCCACGTCGAACAGGAAGTGCCAGTCCGGTCTCTGCAGCGAGGCGACGAAGTGGTTCGAGGCGTCGGCGGTGATCATCATCCGCGCGCCTTCGCTCTCCAGGTGATAGGCCATGTGGCCGGGCGTGTGGCCGAAGGCGTTCACCGCTTCGATGCCCGAGGCCACCGTCTCGCCCGGCGCGATGAAGCTGGACTTGTCGGCGAGCGGCTTGACCGTGGCGGCGAAGCCGTCGGCGACGGCCTTGAACGGGCCTTCGCCGTAGCTGTCCCAGCCGTCGA
>JBCCPD010000084.1:0-11065 GCA_039025075.1 Pseudomonadota bacterium
CGGCCGGCGCCGGCGTCGTGGCGGCAGGCGCGGCCGTCTGGCCCTTGGTGAACCAAATGAACCCCAGCGCCGACGTGCTGGCGCTCGCTTCCGTCGAAGTGGACGTGAGCGGGTTGGAGCCGGGGACGGAGATGACCGTCAAATGGCGCGGCAAGCCGGTGCTCATTCGCCGCCGCACCGAAGAGGACATCTCCGCCGGCCGCAGCGTCGACGTCGCCGATCTCCCCGATCCCATCGCGGAGAATCTGAACATCGACGGCGCCGCTCCGGCGAGCGATGAGAACCGGACGCTCGACGACGCCGGCGAGTGGCTGGTCCAGATGGGCGTCTGCACCCATCTGGGCTGCGTGCCCCTCGGCGACGGGTCGGGCGATTACGGCGGCTGGTTCTGCCCCTGCCACGGGTCGCACTACGACACCGCGGGCCGCGTCCGAAAAGGCCCCGCCCCCAAGAACCTGGAGATCCCGCCCGCCGCGTTCGTCGACGACGGCGTCATCAAGCTGGGCTGAGGAGGAGAATCCCATGAGCGGCATTCCGCACGAGCCGTACGAGCCGAAGACGGGCTTCACCCGCTGGGTGCACAGCCGTCTGCCCATCGGCGGCCTGATCTACGACACTCTGACGATCCCGACCCCCAAGAACCTCAATTGGATGTGGATCTGGGGCATCATCCTGACCGTCTGCCTGGCGCTGCAGATCATCACCGGCATCGCCCTGGTGATGCACTACACGCCGCACACGTCGATGGCCTTCGCCTCGGTCGAGCACATCATGCGCGACGTCAACGGCGGCTGGCTGATCCGCTACCTGCACATGAACGGCGCGTCGCTGTTCTTCATCGCCGTCTACTTCCACATCTTCCGCGGCCTGTTCTACGGTTCCTACAAGGCCCCGCGAGAGATCACCTGGATCATCGGCATCCTGATCTACGTCGCCATGATGGCGACCGCCTTCATGGGCTACGTTCTGCCCTGGGGCCAGATGTCGTTCTGGGGCGCGACGGTGATCACCAACCTCTTCTCGGCGATCCCTCTGGTCGGCGAAAGCCTGGTGATCTGGCTGTGGGGCGGCTTCTCGGTCGACAACCCGACCCTGACCCGCTTCTTCTCGCTGCACTACCTGCTGCCCTTCGTGATCGCGGGCCTGGTGATCGTGCACATCTGGGCCTTCCACTCGACGGGCAACAACAACCCGACGGGCGTGGAGGTCCGCCGCGGCTCCATCGAAGAAGCCAAAAAGGACACGGTGCCCTTCTACCCCTACTACGTGATCAAGGACATCTTCGCGCTTGCGGTGATCCTCCTGGTCTTCACCGTCCTGGTGTTCTTCATGCCGAACTATCTCGGCCACCCGGACAACTACATCGAGGCCAACCCGCTCGCCACGCCGGCCCACATCGTCCCCGAATGGTACTTCCTGCCGTTCTACGCTATCCTGCGCGCCATCACCTTCGACATTCTCTTCATCGACGCGAAGCTCGGCGGCGTGCTGGCCATGTTCGGCGCGATCGTGGTGATGGCTCTGGCCCCGTGGCTCGACACCAGCCGCGTGCGCTCGGGCCGATATCGCCCGATGTTCAAGATCTGGTTCGCGATCTTCGTGGTGAACTTCTTCGTGCTGATGTGGGCGGGCGGCATGCCGGCCGAAGGCTTGGTTCCGACCATCTCCTTGATCGGAACGATCTACTGGTTCGGCTTCTTCCTCGTGATCCTGCCGGTGCTCGGCGTCATCGAGACGCCGCTGCCCCAGCCGAAGACGATCGAAGAGGATTTCGACCGGATGATGGCCGAAAAGGCCGCCCGCGAGGCGGCGGTCCGCGGCGAGAGCGGCGGCGCCGTCGCCACGCCGGCCGAGTGACCCGCGGAGGCAGGAGACCGAAGATGCGCATCCGCACGATGATCCTGGGGGCGGCCGCGGCCGCCCTCCTCCCCGTCGCCGGCTTCGCGGCCGGAGGCGGCGGTCACGTCACCGACGTGCCCTTCTCATTCGAGGGCCCGCTGGGCGGCTTCGACGAGGCGCAGCTGCAGCGGGGTTTCCAGGTCTACAACGAAGTCTGTTCAGCCTGTCACGGCTTGCGCTACGTCTCGTTCCGCGCGTTGGGCGAGCCCGGCGGCCCCGGCTACGACGCGGAGCAGGTGAAGGCCTTCGCCTCGCTCTACGAAGTGGCCGACACGTCCGACGGCGCGCTTCCGGGGGACATGCGCCCGGCGATCGCGTCGGACAGGTTCCCGGCCAACGAGGCCGTCGGCGCGCCGGATCTGAGCCTAATGGCCAAGGCCCGCGCCGGCTTCCACGGGCCCATGGGCACCGGTCTCAGCCAGCTGTTCAACGGCATCGGCGGTCCGGAATACATCTACTCCCTCCTCACCCACTATACCGGAGAGGAGAAGGAGCAGGCCGGCACGATCCTCTACGGGAACGAGACCATGGCCGGCGGCTGGATCTCCATGACCCCGCCGCTGTCCGACGATCTGGTCGAATACGCCGACGGCACGCCCGCGACCACCGATCAGATGGCCAAGGACGTGGCCGCCTTTCTGATGTGGGCCGCCGAGCCGAAGCTGGAAGCGCGCAAGTCCGCCGGCGCCCGGAACTTCGTCTTCCTCGCCTTGCTGGCCGTGCTTCTCTATCTCACCAACAAGAAGCTCTGGGCCGGCGTGAAGAAGAAGGGCATCACGCCCGCCGAGTGACGCTCCGGTCCCTGCGACACTGAAGCCCCCGCGCCGACCGCGGGGGCTTTTTCGTTCGGAAGCCGCCGCAGCGGGCCCGCCGACCCGACCCCGGATCTGGCTCTCCCGAGGTCGTCGAGCCCTGCGACTCAGGACCAGCCAAGAGCAACGCCCGTCCAGCCCTCCATCCCGGCTCGAAGCGCCGCGTCCGACCCTCGGACCCAAGCGATCCACACGCGCGACGCGCGCGTCCCTCCGCTTAGCGACAAAAACCCGCTCCGCCCGCGCCCCGCCCCGCCGTCGGCGTGGCGGGCGGGTGGGCGTCGGCGGCGGGGCGGGGCGCGGGCGGAGCCTGGCCGAGGCCGGCTCAGCGCCCGGTGAACCGGGGCGGGCGCTTCTCCAAAAAGGCCCGCATGCCCTCGCGCCGGTCGGCCATGGCGTTGACCTCCACCGCCAGCCGAATCTCGGCCTCCCGCCCGGCCGCGGGTCCGTCGGACTCGCCGATCCGCATCGCCGCCTTGATCCGCCGTACCGCGCCCGGCGCGTTGGCGGCCACCGCCGCCGCCAGCGCAGCGGCCGCGGCCTGCAAAGCCTCGCCGTCCTCGGCGACCTCCTCCACCAGGCCCATGGCCAGCGCCGCCTCGGCCGTCACGGGCGCGCCCGAATAGGCCATGCGCCGCGCCGCGCCGGGCCCGACCAAGCGCGCCAGCCGCTGCGTGCCCCCGATCGACGGCATCGCCCCGATCTTCGCTTCGGGCAGCCCCAACGCGGCCCCCGCCGGCGCCAGCCGGATGTCGCAGGCCAGCGCCAGCTCCAGCCCGCCGCCCATGGCGGCCCCGTTGATGGCGCAGATCACCGGCTGGGGCAGCGCCTCCAGCGCATCGGCCAAGCGATGGTCGTCCCGGGTGAAGGCCTCCGCCTCGGCCGCATCGTTCCCGTCCTCGGCGCGTTCGCGAATGTCGTTGCCGGCGCAGAACGCCCGATCCCCGACGCCGGTCAGCACCACGACGTGCAGATCCTCGCGCGCCGCGATCTCCTCCAGCGCCGCTTCCAGCTCGGCCTTCAACGACCGGCTCAGCGCGTTCCGCGCCGCCGGCCGGTTCAGAACCAGCCAGGCGACGCCCTCGGCCTCGCGTCGCAACAGCTCCGCTTCGCTCACCAACCCGCCTCCCCGCCGCCGAGATCCAGGACTGGCGACCCCGAGAGGATTCGAACCTCTGACCTGCCGCTTAGGAGGCGGCTGCTCTATCCTGCTGAGCTACGGGGCCGACACGGCGCACATAGCCGCCGGCGGCCCGCCCGGTCAACGCCGTCGCCCGCCGACGCCGCCCGCAGGGACGGCTCCTCGCGATGGTCCGCCGCCCCGACGCAATCTACTTCGCGAAACACGCCGGCCCGCCCCGGCGCTGAGCAGCGCCCGGGCCGAAGCGGCCGGGCCGCGGCGCTCAACCGGTCTTCGCCTCCAACGCCTCGATGCGGGCCTTGAGCGCGTCGTTCTCCTCCCGCGCCCGGGCGGCCATCTCGCGCACCGCCTCGAACTCCTCGCGGGCGACCAGGTTGTTGTCGGCCATCCATCGCTCGAAAAGGCCTTTGAAGGCGGTCTCGGCCTCGGCCCGCGCGCCTTGGGCCACGCCCGCGGCGCTGGTCATCAGCTTCGAAAGATCGTCGAGGAAGGGGCTGCGGCTCTGCATGGCGCTCTCCTGCTGTCGAATCGCTCCTGACCATGGGCGTCCGAGGCGCGATTCGCCACCGCGCGCCGGCGCGGCGCTTGCGCCCATCGGCGCCGCGCCTAAGCTGCGCCGGCCGCATCCGAAGACAGCGCGAGGACCCGCCCCGATGAGCGAGCCTGACGACGACCTGCCCCGCGCCGACCGCCTCGGCCCCGCGGGCGAGGGGCGGCCCCTGCGCCTGATCCCGCGGGACGGGCTCGACGCCGCGCTCGCCGCCCTGCCGCCGGCCCAGCGCGCCTGGGCCGAGGCCAACGGCTTCAAAGGCCGGCTCGGCCAGACCTTGCCGCTGCCGAGCGAAGACGGCGCCGTCGACGGCGCGCGGTTCGGCTGGGGCGACGCGGCGGCGCGCGCCCGCTCCCGCTTCCATCTGGGGGCCTTCGCGGCCAAGGCGCCGAAAGGCGCCTGGAGGATCGAGGCCGACCTGCCCCCCCAGGATCTGGAGGAAGCGGCCCTCGGCTGGCTCCTGGCCCGCCTCCGGTTCGAAGACTACAAGGCCGCGCCGCTGCCGGCCGCGACTCTCGCGGCGCCGGAGGGCGTCGACCCCGACCGCGTCCACCGCCTCGCCGACGCGGTCGCCCTGACCCGCCGCCTGATCGACACGCCGGCCGAGGACATGGGGCCCGCCCGCATCGAGGCCGCCGCCCGCGCCCTCGCCGCCGCCCATGGCGCCGCCGCCTCCTCCATCGTCGGCGACGCCCTGCTTGCGGAGAACTTCCCAATGATCCACGCCGTCGGCCGCGCCGCCGCGCCGGGCCGGGAGCCGCGCCTCATCCGCTTCGACTGGGGCGGCGAGGGCCCGCGGATCACACTCGTCGGCAAGGGCATCGCCTTCGACACCGGGGGTTTGGGGATCAAGCCCGGCGCCTCCATGGCCCTGATGAAGAAGGACATGGGCGGCGCCGCGCAGGTGCTGGGCCTCGCCCGCGCCATCATGGACGCCGGCCTGAAGGTCCGCCTCACGGTCCTGATCCCCTCGGCCGAGAACGCCATCTCCGGCCCCGCCTTCCGCCCCGGCGACGTCCTGCGCTCCCGCAAGGGCCTGACGGTGGAGGTCAATCACACCGATGCCGAAGGCCGCCTGGTTCTGGCCGACGCGCTCGCCCTCGGCGACGAGGCCGCGCCCGACCTGATGCTCTGCTTCGCCACCCTCACCGGCGCCGCCCGCGTGGCCCTCGGGCCGGAGCTGCCGCCCTTCTACACCGACGACGAGGCGCTGGCCGCCGACCTTTCCGCCGCCGCCGCGCACGTGGCGGACCCGATCTGGCGCCTGCCCTTCTGGCCCGGCTACGAGGAGAAGATCGAGCCCGCCATCGCCGACCTGGACAACGCCCCGGCGGGCGGCATGGCCGGCTCGATCACCGCCGCGCTGTTCCTGAAGCGCTTCGTCGAGGCCGCCGGCGCCTTCGCCCATTTCGACGTCTACGGCTGGACGCCGGCCTCCAAGCCCGGCCGCCCCAAGGGCGGCGAGGCGCAAGGCCTGCGCGCCGCCTTCGAGGTCATCGCCGCCCGCGCCGCCTCCGGATCCGGGGCCGCATGAGCCCCCCCGACCCCCGCCTCAACGCCTGGCGCGAGGACCTCGCCGCCGAAGCCCTGCGCGGGATCGTCGACGCCCCCCGCTACGCCGCCCCGCGCCGCGCCCGCGTCGTCGCGCCGACGGCGCCGATGCGATCCCGCCCCGGCGCCGCGGGCCTGGCGCACGAGCTGATCTTCGGCGCTCTCGTCGACGTGTACGACGAGGCGGGCGGCGAGGCCTGGGTCCAGGCGGCCGAGGATGGCTATGTCGGCTACGTCCCCGCAAAAACGCTCGCCGCCCCCGGGCCCGCCGCCACCCACCGCGTCGCCGCCCGCCTCGCGCCCCTGCACGACGCGCCGGAGCTCAAGACCGCGCCGATCGCCCATCTCCCCTTCAACGCCCGCCTCAGCGGAGAGATCGTGACGGAAGAGGGAACCGCCGGCGGCGCCTCCAACCGCCGCTGGCTGCGCTGCACCGACGGCTGCGTGCCCGCGCCCCTCGTCGAGCCGCTCGACGCGCCGGCCCCCGACGGGGTGGCCGAGGCCGAGGCGCTGATCGGCGCGCCCTATGTCTGGGGCGGCGCCACGCCGCTCGGCCTCGATTGCTCCGCCCTGATCCAGATCGCGCGCCGGGCCGCGGACCTCTCCTGCCCGCGCGACAGCGACCATCAGCAGGCGGCCTGCGCGCCGGTCCAATCGCGCCCGCTCACCCGCGGCGACCTGGCGTTCTGGGCCGGCCATGTGGGCGTGATGACCGACGCCGAGACCCTGCTGCACGCCAACGCCCATCACATGGCCGTCGCCGTCGAGCCCCTCGCCGGAGCCGTTCAGCGCATCGAGGCTTCCGGCGGCGGCGCGCCTTCGGCCTTCGGCCGCCTGCCCGACGCCTGACCGCCCCCGCGCAAACAAGGAAAACAAGAATGCTGGAGGCTCTTCCCGCCGCCGAACCCGACACGGTCATGGCCGTCATGGCGCGGTTCCGCGACGACCCGCGGCCGCACAAGGTCGACCTCGGCGTCGGGGTCTACAAGGACGCCGACGGCAACACGCCCGTCTTCCGCGCCGTCCGCGCCGCCGAGGCCTGCATCGCCGGGGCCGAGGTCTCCAAGGTCTACACCGGCTTCACCGGCGACCCGGCCGTGACCGAGCGCGTGGCCGAAGCCCTGCTCGGCCCGGAGCGCCTCGACCGCGTCGCCGGCTGCCAGAGCACCGGCGGCACCGGCGCCCTCTACGTGCTCGGCCGTCTCGCGGCCGAGGCGCGCCCTGGGCTCCGCTGCTGGTTGCCGACCCCCACCTGGATCAATCACGCCTCCCTGCTCGGCGGCGCGGGCCTCGCCATGACCCCCTATCCCTGGCTCGACGCCGCGGGGCGGGAGCTGGACTTCGAGGCGGTGGCCGAAGCCCTCGAAAAGGTCCCCGCCGGCGATCTGGTGATCCTGCATGCCTGCTGCCACAACCCTTCGGGCGCGGACCCGTCGCCCGCCCAATGGGCGCGCCTCGCCGACATCGCCGCGCGCCGCGGCTGGGTGCCGTTCTTCGACGTCGCCTATCCCGGCCTCGCCGACGGGTGGGAGGAGGATCTGGCCGGCCTGCGCCTCATGGTCGACGCGACGGAGGAGGCGCTGATCGGCGCCTCCGGCTCCAAGTCCTTCGGCCTCTACCGGGACCGCGCCGGCGTCGCGCTCGTGGTGAACCGAGACGCCGGAACCCGCGCCGCGGCGACCGCGTCCCTGGCGCTGGCGAACCGCAACACGATCTCCTTCCCTCCCTGGCGGCCGGGGGAGATCATGCGCGTGATCCTCGAAGACGAGGCCCTGCGCGCCGACTGGCAGGACGAGCTGGCGGAGATGCGCGCCCGCCTCGCCGCCGCCCGGCGCGCGCTCGCCCATGCGCTGGCGGCGCGCCCCGGCGGCGAGGGCTGGACCTTCGTGGCGGACCAGAAAGGCATGTTTTCGCTGCTGGGACTCAGCGACGCCCAAGTGGCGCGCCTGCGGGACGAACACGCCGTCTTCGCCCTCGGCCCCGGACGCATCAACGTCGCCGGCATGCCCCTCGACCAGGCCGACCGCATCGCCGACGCGCTGCTCTCCGTCGTCTGACGCCGCGCCCTGCGCCGGCGAAGCGCCTCGGGGGGCATCGAGCCCCCCTCGCCGCGGGCCGCGCCCTCCGTGCCGGAGGCGTCGCGGCCCCGCCCCGCCTTCCGGGTCGCGGCCGGCCGTCCCCGGCGGCCTCAGCGCAGCCTCGCCTTTTTTCGAACGCCGGCTCGGGCTAGGCTTCGCCGCGCATCGAGCATTCCGCCCGCAAGAAGGCTTCGCCCATGTCCCGACCCCGCACGTTCCTGGGCCACGCGCTGGCCTGGGCCGCCGCCGCCGCCCTCGCCGGCTGCGCCGCCGCCGACGCGCCGGAGCAGATGTCCCAGACCCCAGCGACCCGTCCCGAAGCCGCGCCGGCGCCGGCGCCCGTCGCCCAAACCTTCGAGGAGTGGCGCGCCGGTTTCCGCACCCGCGCCCTCGCCCAAGGCATCCCGGCGTCGGTCTTCGATCCCGCCTTCGCCGGCATCGCGCCGTCCGAGCGGGTGCTGGAGCTCGACGCCTTCCAGCCTGAATTCTCCCGCCCGATCTGGGAGTATCTCGACAGTGCGGTATCGGAGACCCGCATCGTCAACGGCCGGCGCGAGGCGGCCGACAAGACGGCGCTCCTCGACCGGATCGAGGCCGCCTATTCCGTGGACCGCGAGGTCGTCCTCGCCATCTGGGGTCTCGAAAGCGCCTACGGCGCCAATTACGGCTCCATCCCGGTGATCCGCAGCCTCGCCACGCTCGCCTGGGACGGCCGCCGCCGCGACTTCGCCGAAGCGCAGCTGGTCGCGGCCCTGCGCATACTCGAGGCCGGCGACGTGACGCCGGCGCGCATGGTCGGATCCTGGGCCGGGGCCATGGGGCACACGCAGTTCATCCCCACCAGCTTCCAGGACTACGCCGTGGACTTCACCGGCGACGGGCGACGAGACCTCTGGGCCGAGGACGCCGCCGACGCCCTCGCCTCGACCGCCAACGACCTCGCGCGCTTCGGCTGGACCTTCGGCCTGCCCGTGGCGGCCGAAGTGCGGCTGCCCGAGGGGTTCGACTACGCCCTCGTCGACGGCCGCCAGACCCGCACGGGCGCCGAATGGCGCGCCCTCGGCGTCGCCCCGGTGGGCCGAGACCTGCCGCCGGGCGCGGCGGCGCTGATCGCCCCGGCGGGCGCCCGAGGCCCCGCCTTCGCCATCACCTCCAACTTCCGGGTGATCCGACGCTACAACAACTCCACCTCCTACGCCCTCGGCGTCACGCACCTGGCGGACCGCATCGGCGGCGGCGGCGCCGTCGTCCAGGCCTGGCCCCGCGGCGACCGCCCCTTGTCTCGGACCGAGCGGCAGGAGATGCAGCGCCGCCTCACCGGCCTCGGCTTCGACACCCAGGGCGTGGACGGCATCATCGGCCCAAACTCCCGCGCCGCCATCCGCGGCTTCCAGCGCTCCCGCGGGCTGATCCCGGACGGCTACGAGACCGCGGGGCTCCTCTCCCTTCTGCGCGCCGCCGGCGGCTGATGGCCACCTTCGTCCTGCTGCACGGCGCCTGGCATGGCGGCTGGTGCTGGGCCGAGACCGCCGGCCTCCTGCGCGCCCGCGGCCACGCCGTCACCACCCCGACCCAGACCGGGCTGGGCGAGCGCCGGCATCTGCTCTCCCCCGCCATCGACCTGAGCACCTTCGTCGAGGATCTGGTCCAGCACCTCGAGGCCGAGGACCTGACCGACGTGACCCTCGTCGGCCACTCCTTCGGCGGCAACGCCGTCTCCGGCGCGGCCGAACGTGTTCCCCATCGCCTCGCCCGCCTCATCTATCTCGACGCGCAGCTGGTCGAGGGGGGCGAGCGTCCCAACGACTGCTCCCCGCCCGAACGGCGGGCGGCGCGGCACGCGGCGGCGCAGGCCCATGACGGCGGACTCTCCCTGCCCGCGCCCTCGGCGGCGGAGATGGGCGTGCTCGACCCCGCCAAGGCCGCCTGGCTGGAGCCCAGGCTGACGCCCCATCCCTGGCGCACCCACGTCACGCCGTTGCCCATCCAAGGCCCGCCCGGGGGCGACCTGCCCAAGGTCTATGTCCGCTGCACGGACCCCGCCTACGCGCCCCTCGACTGGGCCCTGGCGCGCGCCCGCGCCGCCGCCTGGCGCGTTGCAGAAATCGCCTCGGGCCATGACTGCATGGTCGCCCACCCCCTCGCCACCGCCAACCTGCTGGAGGCGGAGGCGGCGAGGCCCGCGCCCTGAAAGGACCCTCATGACCTTCGAAGTCTGGCTCGCCTTCGCCGTGGCGAGCGCCGTGCTCGTCGCCATCCCGGGCCCCACGGTGATGCTCGTGGTCGGCTATGCGCTGGGGGAGGGCCGACGCTCCGTCCTCTCCACCGCGCCCGGGGTGGCGCTGGGGGACGTGCTGGCCATGACCGGATCGATGCTGGGGGTCGGGGCGGTGCTGGCGGCCTCCGCCACGCTGTTCTCGGCGGTGAAGCTGGCGGGCGCGGCCTACCTGGTCTGGCTCGGCTGGCGCATGTGGCGCGGCGCGGCCGACGCCGGCGGCGCGGCGGAGACGCTGGCCAAGCGCAGCCGCGGCCCGGCGGGCGGGGCCGCCTGGCGCATGTTCCGCGAAAGCTTCGTGGTGACGCTGCTGAATCCCAAAGGACTGGTGTTCTTCGTCGCCTTCACGCCGCAGTTCATCGACCCCGCGGCCCCCCTCGCGCCCCAGCTGGTGATCCTGATCGCCACCTTCACGGCCCTCGGGTTTCTGAACGCCGTGCTATGGGGCCTCGCCGCCGGAGAGATGCGCGCCCGCGTCGCCCGGCCCGGCGTCATGACCTGGATCGCCCGCGCCGGCGGCGGCTGCCTGATCGGCGCGGGAGCCGTCACGGCGCTCTCCGCTCGCAGCTGACGCGCCCTTGGCCGGCGGATGCGCCGAAAGGGGGCGTCGAGCCCCCGGTACCCCCTTTGCTGAATTTTCAAAACTTTGAGGCAGCACTGCTCGGCAGCGTGTCAGCGTAGATGACAAAACATGGTATGCTGATTCGAGAGGTCGAGGGTATCAATTCGCCATAGGTTTCAAAAGATTTGGAAACGAAA
>JBCCPD010000085.1:0-10788 GCA_039025075.1 Pseudomonadota bacterium
CTTCGAAAGCTGATCGAGCCAGACGAGGGTGCTCTTGGCGATCATCACCACGTTCGGCATCCAGTCGAGGCTGAAGCTGGGGGGCTACGGGTTCATCCGCTTCTCGCTGCCGATGTTCCCGGTGGCGTCGGAGCTGCTGGCGGACTTCGTCTTCTTCCTCTCCGTCGTCGCCATCATCTACACGAGCCTCGTCGCGATGATGCAGGAGGACATGAAGAAGCTGATCGCCTATTCGTCGGTCGCCCATATGGGCTTCGTGACCATGGGCATCTTCTCGGCCAACCAGCAGGGGGTGGACGGAGCGATCTTCCAGATGCTCTCCCACGGCTTCATCTCCGGCGCGCTCTTTCTTATCGTCGGGGTGATCTACGACCGCATGCATACGCGGGAGATCGCGGCCTATGGCGGGCTCGCGGTGCGCATGCCGGCCTATGCGCTGGTGTTCATGCTCTTCACCATGGGCAATGTGGGCCTGCCGGGGACGAGCGGCTTCGTGGGCGAGTTCCTGACGATGGTCGGGGTCTATCAGGTCAATCCGTTGGCCGCCTTCGGCGCGGCCTTCGGCGTGATCCTCTCGGCCGCCTACGCGCTATGGCTCTACCGCCGGGTCGTGTTCGGGGACCTGATCAAGCAGTCGCTGCAGCGCATCGAGGACATGAGCCTGCGGGAGCGGGCGTTGTTCGCGCCTCTGGTGGTCTTCACCTTGCTGCTGGGCGTCTATCCCAGCCTCGCCACCGACTATTTCAGCCCCACCGTTCGGGTGCTGACCGAGACCCATGAGGACCGGCTGATCATGGCCGAGACCGAAGGGCTGCTGCCCCGGACCGACCGAGCCCCGATCCTCGCCGCCGCGCCCCTGGTCATCGAGGGCGACGGCCATGCCGGCGGTCATGGCGGCGACAAGGACGACCACTGATGCCAGGCGCAGACATCCAGATCGTCCTGCCGGAGCTGATGCTCGCGATCTACGCCATGCTCGCCCTGATGGTCGGCACCTATGGCAAGCAGGACGCCATGGCCGGAGTGCTGTGCTGGGCCACCGCCGGAGTCCTGGCGTTCCTGGCGGTCTTCGTCGGCTTCGGCTCGGGCGAGGTGCTGGCCTTCAACGGGGCCTTCGTCTCGGACCCGTTCGCGCGTTTCGCCAAGGTCGTGATCCTGGGCGGCGCGGCGACCATGCTGCTGCTCTCCGAAGGCTACATGACCCGCCGCGGCATGATGAAGTTCGAGTTTCCGATCCTCATCGCCATGGCCGTCCTCGGCATGATGGTGATGGTCTCGGCCTCGGACCTGATGACCCTCTACATGGGGCTGGAGCTGCAATCGCTCAGCCTCTACGTGGTCGCCGCCTTCCGGCGCGACAGCGCTCGGTCGACCGAAGCGGGGCTGAAGTACTTCGTGCTCGGCGCGCTTTCCTCGGGCCTGCTGCTCTACGGCGCGTCGCTGACCTACGGCTACACCGGTGCCACGCGGTTCGACTCCATCGCCGCGGTGGTGGCGTCGGACGGGGTGTCTCTGGGGCTTCTCTTCGGTCTTGCGTTCCTCTGCGTGGGCCTCGCCTTCAAGATCTCCGCCGCACCCTTCCACATGTGGACGCCTGACGTCTACGAGGGCTCTCCGACGCCCGTCACCGCCTTCTTCGCCACGGCGCCCAAGGCGGCGGCGGCGGCGCTCTTCGCCCGGGTGCTCTACGACGCGTTCGGAGGGGCGACGGGCGACTGGCAGCAGATCCTGGTGTTCCTGGCCATCGCCTCGATGTTCCTGGGCTCGATCGCCGCCATCGGCCAGTCGAACCTCAAGCGGCTGATGGCCTATTCGTCCATTGCGCACATGGGCTTCGCCCTGGTCGGCCTCGCGGCGGGGACGGAGCAAGGGGCCACCGCCCTCCTCGTCTACATCGCCATCTACGTGACCATGAACGTCGGCGTCTTCGCCTTCATCCTGACGATGGAGCGGGACGGCCAGCCGGTCACCGACATCTCCGACCTCGCCGGGCTCGCCACGGCGCGGCCGGCGACGGGGCTGGCGATGGCGGCGCTGTTCTTCTCCCTCGCCGGGATCCCGCCGCTCGTCGGCTTCTTCGGCAAGTGGTACGTCTTCATGGCGGCGGTGGAGGCGGGGCTGACGCCATTGGCGCTGGCCGGCGCCGTCGCTTCGGTCATCGGCGCGTTCTACTACTTGCGCATCGTCAAGATCATGTATTTCGACGAGGTGGAGCTAGGGCTGACCCCGCGCATGCCGATGATCCACGGCATCGCGCTGACGGTCTGCGCGCTGGCCATGGGCGTGGGCTGGCTGCCGGGCGTGAACCTCTTCGGCGTGCCCGGCGCGGCCGAGGCCGCGGCCGTCGCCCTCGTGCAGTGACGGCCGCGTGCTCGTCGATCTCTGGCCCGACGGTCACGACCGTCTGATCCTGGAGCGCGCGACGAGCACCATGGACATCGCGCGCGATCACGCGCGCGGGGGCTATGCCGGCCCGCTCTGGATCATGACGCCCGAGCAGACCGCCGGGCGCGGCCGCCGCGGCCGCGCCTGGACCGCGCCGCGCGGCAACCTGAACGCCACGCTGCTGATCCGTCCCGAGCAGCCGCCGGCCCAGGCCGCGCTGCTCAGCTTCGCCGCCGCGCTCGCCGTGGCGGACCTCGTCGGCGCCGCCGCGCCGCAGGCGCCGGTGGCGCTGAAATGGCCCAACGACGTGCTGGTGGAGGGCGGCAAGATCTCCGGCATCCTGCTGGAGAGCGAAGGGCAGGGCGACCGCCTCTCCTGGCTCGCCATCGGCATCGGCGTGAACCTCGTCGCCGCGCCCCCGGCGGACCCCGAGGCCGCCCACGCGCCGACCTGCCTCGCCGACCACGTCGACCCGCCCACGCCCGACCGGGCGCTCACGACGCTCGCGGCCCGCTTCGCCCGCTGGCGCGCCCGCTTCGACGCCGAGGGCTTCGAACCCCTGCGCGCCGCCTGGCTCGCCCGCGCCGCCCGCCTGGGCGAACCGATCGAGGCGCGCCTGCCGTCCGAGACCCTGCGCGGAACCTTCGCCGATCTGGACGCGGACGGCGCCCTCGTTCTACACACCGCCTCCGGCCTTCGCCGGATCGCGGCGGCGGACGTCTTCTTTCCCTGATCCGCCGCCCCATATCGGGAGGGCGCGCATGCTCCTCGCCATCGACGTCGGCAACACCAACTCGGTCTTCGCCATCCATGACGGCGAGAGTTTCGTCGCCGAGTGGCGCTGCGCCACCGAGGTGAAGCGCACGGCCGACGAGTATTTCGTCTGGGTGCGCCAGCTGATGAGCTACGACGGCATAGACCCCAAGGACATAGACGGCGTAGTCATCTCGGTCACCGCGGCCGGCACGCTCTTCAACCTCCGGGTCCTCTCGGATCGATACTTTCATCAGCGCCCCATCGTGGTCGGGCGCCCCGAAACCAAGCTGGGCATCGAGACCCGCGTGGACCCGAACACCCGCGTCGGGGCCGATCGCCTGTCCAACACCGTCTCCGCCTTCGCGACCTATGGCGGCGACGTCATCGTGGTGGATTTCGGCACCGCCACCAACTTCGACGTCGTCGGGGCCGACGGCGCCTATGAGGGCGGCGTGATCGCGCCTGGCGTGAACCTGTCGCTCAAGGCGCTGCAGGACGCGGCGGCCGGCCTGCCGGCCATCGACGTGACGATGCCGCCGAGCGTGTCGGGCGCCAACACCGTGGCCTGCATGCAATCCGGCATCTACTGGGGCTACGTGTCCCTTGTAGAGGGCCTCTGCCGACGTATCTCAGAAGAAAGAGGCAAGTCCATGAAGGTCATCGCGACCGGCGGCCTCTCTCCCCTCTTCGATCGGGGCACCGACGTCTTTCACGCGGTCGACCCGAACCTCACCTTGCGCGGCCTCGCCGCGATCTACGCGCTCAACAAGGACGCCTGAATTTGAACGAAAGAGACGCCGAACTGGTCTTCCTCCCCTTGGGCGGATGCGGGGAAGTCGGCATGAACATGTATCTTTATGGCCATGGCCGCGGCGATGCGCGCCGCTGGATCATGGTCGACTGCGGGGTCAGCTTCGGAGATATGGAAAGCTCTCCCGGCATCGACCTGATGATGCCCGACCCCGCCTTCATCGCCGACCAGGCGGAACGCCTGGAGGGCATTTTCCTGACACACGCGCACGAGGACCATATCGGCGCCCTCGGCCGGCTCTGGCCGCGCCTGCGCGCGCCGATCTACGCGCGCCCCTTCACCGCGCTGCACATCCGCCGCAAGCTGGACGAGGCCGGGGTCTCCGCCAAGGCGCTGAGGGTCATCGACGGGCTGGGGCCGGTGGAAGCCGGGCCCTTCACCGTCCGCTTCCAGCCGGTGACCCACTCGATCCCCGAAACCTCCGCCTTCGTGATCGACACGCCGGCGGGCCGCATCGTGCACACCGCCGACTTCAAGGTCGATGCCGACCCGCAGATCGGCGAGGGCTTCGACGATGCCGCCTTCCGCGCCATCGGCGACGAGGGCGTGGACGTGCTCGTCTGCGACTCCACCAATGTGATGCTGGAGGGCCATGGCGGGTCGGAGGCCGAGGTGATGGGTCCGCTGACCGAGCTGATCAAAGCGGCCCCCGGCGCCGTGGCGGCCACCACCTTCGCCTCGAACGTCGCGCGCCTGCGCTCCCTGGCCCATGCGGCGAGCCAGTGCGGGCGCACGGTGGTGCTCGCCGGCCGCGCCATGGGCCGCATGGTCGACGCGGCGCAGGACACCGGCTGGCTGAAGGACTTTCCGACGGTGGTGGACGACCGCGACGCCAAGAGCATCCCGTCGGAAAACCTCTTCTACCTCGTCACCGGGTCCCAGGGCGAAGGGCGGGCGGCTTTGGCGCGCATCGCCAACGGCTCCCACCCCACGATCGCGATGGGGGAGGGCGACACGGTCATCTTCAGCTCCAAGACCATCCCCGGCAACGAGGCCGGCGTGATCAAGGTCTGGAACCAGCTGGCCGAGCGCGGGGTCAAGGTGATCGACGAGGGCTCGCCGGGTCTTTCGGGCCGCATCCATGTCTCCGGCCACGCTCGGCAGGAGGATCTGCGGGGCATGTACGACGCCCTTCGTCCGCGCATGGCGGTGCCCATGCATGGCGAACGGCGCCACCTGATGGCCCATGCCGACTTCGCCGAGACCCTGGGCGTGCCGGCGTCGCCCGCGCCCAACGGAACCGTCCTCGCCCTCGACGGCCCGCGGCCGGAGATCATCGACGATGTCGAGACCGGCATCCTCTACCTGGATGGGGAGACCCTGATCGGCTCCCATGACGGCGTGGTTCGCTCTCGCCTGCGCCTGGCGCGGCAAGGGCATGTGGTGGTCTCTTTGGTGGTCGACGAGACCGGCGATCTTTGCGCCGACCCGGAGGTCCGCATCGTCGGCGGCCCGGATCAAAGCGCCGACTGGCCGGCCTCGTTGGAAGAGATGATCTACGAGGCGGTCGACGAGGCCGTTGACGCCCTGCCGCGCAAGCGCCGCGACGACGATGGGCTGGAGGAGGCCGCCTCGCGCGCCGTCCGCCGGGTGGCGTCGCGCCGCTGGGGCAAGAAGCCGACCGTCACTGTGCTGGTCACGCGGCTCGAAGACGACTGAGCGCCGGTGGCCGGCGCTGGGATCGAACAGGTCGAGGTCGCCTCCGCCCACGCCCTGGGCGCTTGGCTGGCGGCGGAGCATGCTCGCGAGACCGGCGTCTGGCTCGTCACCTTCAAGAAATCCGTGCCCGAAAAGTACGTCTCGCGCGAGGCGGTGCTGGACGAGTTGCTTCGCTTCGGCTGGGTGGACGGCCGGCGCAAGGTTCTGGACGCGCGGCGCACCCAGCAGTTGGTCGCTCCGCGGCGGACCGAGGCCTGGGCGCAGACCTACAAGGACCGCGCCGCCCGCCTCATCGTCGAGGGCCGCATGGAGCCTGCGGGCCTCGCCGCCATCGAGGCGTCGAAGGCCGCCGGCCTTTGGGACTATTGGGCCGATGTCGACGCGCTGATCGACCCGCCGGACTTGGTCGACGCGCTCCAAGCCCGTCCCGGCGCCGCCGCTTGGTGGATCGGCGCCGCGCCGTCCTACCGCCGCAACGTGCTCCGCTGGATCAAGCTGGCGAAAACGGACGCGACCCGCGCCAAGCGCCTGTCGGCGGCCGCGGGCGCGGCCGCGGCGGGAACGAAACTGCCTCAGATGTGACGGGCCCCTCTGGCGCGGCGCGGCGAAGCGGTTAACCTTTCCGTCGGACGCACGACGACGCCGAGAGGGGGCGAACATGGTCAACCGCATCACCGGCACGCGCCGGAACGATGACCTTGCGGGGGTCGAGGACGACCGCAACGTCATCAAGGGCCTGGGCGGCCGGGACAAGATCCTCGGCGGTCGGCTGAAAGACGTCCTGCGCGGCGGCGACGGCGGCGACCGGCTGCGCGGGGAGGAAGGGAACGATCGCCTCTTCGGCGACGACGGTTCCGACCGGCTGTGGGGCGGCCTGGGCAACGACAGGCTGTTCGGCGGCGTCGGGCTCGATATCCTGCGCGGCGGCGACGGCCGCGACGCGCTCTACGGCGGCGTCGGCGCCGACGCCCTCTTCGGGGACGACGGCAACGACCTGCTGCAGGGCGACGGCGGGAACGACATCCTGCAGGCGGGCCTGGGGAACGACGCGGTCCTGGGCGGCAGCGGCGACGACACCCTGCTGGGCGACGCGGGCGAGGACGAGCTCTTCGGCAATTCCGGCCGCGACCGGATCGAGGGCGGCGACGCCGACGATGAGATCATCGGCGGCGCCGGCCGCGACCGGCTGCTGGGCGAGGCCGGCGACGACATGATCTTCGGCGGCATCGGCGCGGACGTCATCGTCTACGATGGCCAGGGCCTCGATCGCGCCCGCGGCGGCACGGGCGCGGACCTCTACCGCATCGGCGGCGGCGGCGTCGGCAACGCCGAGCAGAAGCTGGTCATCACCGACTTCTCGGTCACGCAGGACGCCTTCCGCTTCTTCGGCTTCCTCGAAACCGAGACCACCTTCACCAACAAGGACCAGTTCGGCTTCGTCGACTTCATCCAGGTGCTCGGCGTCGACGCAGACGGCGACGGTCAGGTCGACGACACAACGATCCGCGTGAGGGACGGAGAGGGATCCTCCTCAGGCTTGGCGGCGCTCATCGACGTGTTGAACGTCGACCCGCAGGAGATCGCCGACAACGCCGACTCGATCTTCCTCGGCGCCGAGGTGATCCTCGGCGAGAACATCCTGATCTTCGACTAAGCGCTCGGGCTCAGTCTCTGAACGCCTGCAGCCAGCCCAGCGTCTCCTCCGTCGGGCCGCCGGGCTTGTACTCGGCGCCGAAGGGCGCGTTCCAGCCGGCCTCGGCGATCGCGGGCAAAAGGCGGTCATAGGCCACCTCGCCCTCGTCCGGCCGCCCGCGCGCGGGCGCGCCGGCGAACTGCACGTGGCCGACATGCTCCCGCACCGCCTCGAAGCGGCGCAGCACGTCGCCTTGTGTCACCTGGACGTGGTAGCAGTCGAACATGATCTTCGGTTCGGGGCGGCCGAGCTCTTCGATGATCTCCGCCGCCTGCTCCTGCCGATTGAGGAAATAGCCGGGCGCGTCGCGCGGGTTCAGGGGTTCGATCAGCGCCGTCATGCCCCGCGTCGCCGCCAAGTCGCAGGCATGCGCGAGATTGTCCAGAAAGACGCCCCGCGCCGCCGTGCCCTCGGCCATGCCGGCCATCACGTGCACGGCCTTCGCGCCGATCGCCGCGCCGTGGTCGAAGGCCTGCTCGATCGCCGCGCGCGCCTCCTCGCGCCGGCCGGGCAGGGCGGCGAGGCCGTTGTCTCCGGCCTCCACATTCCCGCGGTCGGTGTTGAGGCCCAGCATCGGCAGTCCGGTCTCCTCCAACGCCGCGGTCACCTGGGCGACGGGCACGGCGTAGGGCCAATGGCACTCCACCGCATCGAAGCCGGCGCGCGCGGCGGCGCGGATCGCCTCGGGCAAGGGCAGCTCGGTCCACAGGAAGCCGAGATTGGCGGAAAACCGCAGGGTCATGCCTTCAGCGCCTCCAGCGCCCGTTCGAAGAAGTCCTCGACGCCGAAGTTGCCGGATTTCAGCGCCAGCGCCAGGTCGCCGGCCTTCAGCGCCGGCACGCCGGGGTCGATTTCGGGCCCGATCTCGAAGGCGTCGGGGGCCAGAGACTCCACCACGGCGCCCGAGGTCTCGCCCCCCGCCACCACGATGCGCCGGACCCCTGCGGCAGCGAGCGCCCGAGCGGCGTCGGCGAAGACGCCCTCGACCGCGCCGGCCAGCGCCTCGCGCCCGTGGCGGGCCTGGGCGTCCTTCACCACCTCCGGGTCGGCCGAGGAATAGGCCATGGGGGCCGCCTCGATCCTTTCCAGCAGCCATTGGGCGACGCTGTCGCCCGTGACGTCGCCGGCGATCACGGCGTCGGCCGAGATCTCCAGCGCCGGCGCCGCGCCCGCATAGCGCGCTACCTGACCGCGCGTGACGATGGAGCAGGAGCCCGACAGCACCGCGCCCGGCCCCTCCGCTCCGGTCCAGCCGCCGCCGCCCTCGCCGATCAGGCCCTTGGCGCGGTAGACGTCCGGCAGCCCCAGCGCGACGCCGGACCCGCCGGTGATCAGCGGCAACCCCTCGCAGGCCTTGCCCAGAACGCGCAGGTCGTCGTCGGAGATCGCGTCGGCGACCACCATGTGCCGCCCCGCCGCGGCCTCGCGCAGCATGGCCGCGCGCGCCGCCTCCGGCCCCCTGGCCACGGTCGCGGCGGGGAGGTGGCCGACGCCGTACTCGCATTGCGGCGCCAGCACGCGGCGCAGGTCCGCATCGGTCATAGGGGTCAGGGGATGGTTCTGCATCCCGCTCTCGTTCAGCGGGCGGTCGCCGACGAAAAGATGCCCCTGGTAGATCGTGCGCCCCGTGCCGGGGAAGGCCGGGCAGAAGATCACCGGCGCCGGCTGCGCGGCCCCGTCGAGCGCGTGCCACAGCGCCTCCGCCACCGGACCGATGTTGCCCCTGGGCGTGGAATCGAAGGTGGAGCAATACTTGAAGAGGATCTGCTGCGCGCCCTGCGCCCGAAGCCACGCCAGCGCCTTCAGGGATTTGTCGACCGCCTCCGCCACGGGGATGGTGCGCGACTTCAGCGCCACCACGCCGGCCTCGACTCCCGCGTCCGCAGGGCCGGAGGGCACGCCCACGTACTGCACCGTCCGCATCCCGCCCTTGGCGAGGGTGTTGGCGAGGTCCGAGGCGCCGGTGAAATCGTCCGCGATGCAGCCCAGGATCACGTGGCGTCCTCCCCCGGCAGCCGCACCCCGGCGCCGCGGGCGTAGACCTTGGCTACGGCGGCGTCGTCCTCCCGCCCCAATCCGGCGCCCGAGGCCGCGATGAACTGCTGCAGCGCCGCCGCCGCCAGCGGCACCGGCGTCTTCTCGGCCCGCGCGATCTCCGTCACGATGCCGAGGTCCTTGAGCCAGATGTCCACCGCCGAGCGCGGCTCGTAGTCGTTGTCGACGATATGCGGCCCTCGGTTCTCGAACATCCAGGACGTTCCGGCGCAGCGGGAGATCACCTCCACCGTCTTGGCCGGCTCGATGCCCAGCTTGGCGGCGAACACCACCGCCTCGCCCATCGCCGCGATATGGGTGCCGGCGAGCAACTGGTTCACAGCCTTCATGGCCGAGCCCGCGCCGATTTCGTCGCCGAGGTCGAACACGGTCTCCGCGCAGGCCTCCATCAGCGGCCCCGCCGCCTTGATCGCCATCCGCGGGCCGGACGCCATCACCGAGAGCTTGCCTGCAGCCGCCTTCGCCGCCCCGCCCGAGATCGGCGCGTCGAGCCACAGCAGCCCCGCCGCCTCCGCGGTCGCCGCCAGCCGCTTGGCCACGTCCGGCGCCATGGTCGCGCAGCTCACCACGACGCCGCCGGGGCGCAGATGCGCCGCGATCCCGCCCTCGCCGAAGACCGCGTCTTCGGTCTGCGCGGCGTTCACCACCACCACCGCGACGCTGTCGAGCGTCGGGCCGACCTCGGCCGCCTCGCCTGCGATCCCGCCCTCCGCCTGAAAGGCCGAGACCCGGCCCGCGTCCACGTCCAGCCCCAGCACTTCGAGCCCCCCGGACAGCGCCGCGCGCGCCATGCCGCCGCCCATCGCGCCGAGCCCGATCACCGCCGTTCGATGAGTCATTAGGCCCTCCCTTGGTTCTTTCGCCCGAACGAACCCGCCAGGCCCGCCGGCGTCAATGCCCACGCACGCGCCGTCCCTCGACCCAGACGCCCATGACGCAACGATCGTCGCCCAGCATCATCGCCGCGAAGAGCTCGTCCCACACGCTTTCCGCCCGCGCCGCCCGCTGCGCCAGCACCGGCGTCGCCGCCGGATCGAGCGCGATCAGATCCGCCTCCGCCCCCTCCGCCAGCGTCCCCACGACCCCGCCCAGCCCCAAAGCCCGCGCCGAGCCCTCGCTGGCCAGCCACAGCAGTTCCGCCGGGTGCAGGGGCGCGCCGCGCAGCTGCGAGATCTCATAGGCCGAGCCCATCGTCCGCAGCATCGAAAAGCTCGACCCGCCGCCGACATCGGTCGCCAGCCCGACCTTGGCCCCGGCCTCGACCAGCCCCCGCACGTCGCACAGCCCCGAGCCGATGAAGGCGTTCGACGTCGGGCAATGGGCGACCGAGGCCCCGCTCTCCCCCAGCGCCGTGATCTCCCGCGGTTCCAGATGGATGCAGTGCCCCATCACCGCGCCCGCGCCGGCGAGCCCGTGCCGCTCGTAGACC
>JBCCPD010000086.1:0-10691 GCA_039025075.1 Pseudomonadota bacterium
CCCTCGCCGCCGCGCACGCGTACCCGCTCAGCGCCGGAGACGCGGATGAAATCGTCGCCGTCGTCGCCCCAGATGCGGTCCTTTCCGCGCGTCGAGTAGATGAAATCGTCGTCGGGCCCGCCCCACATCCGGTCGGCTCCCTTGCCGCCGCGGATCTCGTCCTCGCCCGGCTCGCCGTAGAGGCGGTCGTTTCCGCCGTTTCCTCTGATTTCGTCGTCGCCGTCCAGGCCGAAGAAGGCGTTGGGGCGGTTCGAGCCGACCAGCAGATCGTCGTTGGAGGTGGCCACGACGCGCTCGACGCCGAGCACGGTTTGGGTGAAGCCGAGGATCTCGGCCACGGCCTTGCGGAAGACCAGCGCCGCGCCGGCCTGATCGAGGCCCAGCTGCTCGAAGCTGTAGACGTCCTGGCCGCCCTTGCCGAGGTCGACCGTGTCGTCGCCGGTCGTGGCCACGCCCAGGTCGTTTCCGCGCCCGGTCCGGATGTCGTCGGCGCGGTCGCCGCCCTCGACGGTCTGGGCGCCCTTGTCGGCGCGGATGATCTGGCGACGGCCGTCGAACAGCGCGTCCTTGAGATCGGCGATCCTGGCGTCGAACGGGAGGGCTCCGACCCCCGCGATCTCGGCCGAGACCTCGCCGGGGGTCATGCGGAGGTTGCGCAGCTGGGCCGCGGCCTCCTGCCCGAAGGAAAGCTCGACGAAGCGGATCCGATTGCTCCCGGCGAGCGGGTCGCCCCGCTCGATTCCCTTGGAAGCGACGCCGAGGGTCGGCGCGCCGGAGGCGGAGGGCAGGGAGCCGATGAAGTCGCGCTCCACGAACCAGTTGGCCGCGGATAGAAGCTCCGCCGAGATCAGGCGCTGAACGGTCGACTCGAATGCGCCCGAAATGCTGATGCGGATGCGCGACAGGGTCCGACCCTCCCTTTCCAGTCACCTCACGTTAACACTGCGGCGCGGGCCTGTCATGGGCGGGGCCGACGCCGGGGCGCGTTGCGCCGGGGGCGCGCTCGGGCTAGGTCGATTGCGAACGTCAACGGCCGGAGCCCGCCCCATGATCGGACGCCTCAACCACGTGGCCATCGCCGTGCCGGACCTGGAGGCCGCCTCCGCGCAGTATCGCGGCGCGCTGGGCGCGACCGTCGGCGCGCCGCAGGAGGAGCCGGAGCATGGCGTCACGGTGGTGTTCGTGGAGCTGCCGAACACCAAGATCGAGTTCCTGCATCCGCTGGGCGAAGCCTCCCCGATCGAAGGGTTCTTGGAGAAGAACCCCGCGGGCGGCATCCACCATGTCTGCTACGAGGTGGACGACATCCTGGCCGCGCGCGACCGCCTCAAGGCGGAGGGCGCGCGCGTGCTGGGCGACGGGGAGCCGAAGATCGGCGCGCACGGGAAACCGGTCCTGTTCCTCCACCCCAAGGATTTCCAGGGCTGCCTGGTGGAGCTCGAGCAGGCATGACCATCACCGGAGCCATCGTTCTGTTCGCCGTGATCTGGTTCCTCACCCTCTACATCGCGCTGCCGATCGGGGTGAAAAGCCAGTCGGACGTCGACGACGTGGTGCCGGGCACGCCGGGCTCGGCCCCGTCGGAGCCGATGCTGCGGAAGAAACTGATCTGGACCACGCTCATCACGTTGGTCCTGTGGGGCGGCTCGGTCTGGTTCATCATGAGCGGGCTGGTCCACATCAACGACCTCGATTGGTTCGGCCGGGTCGACTGACACGCCCTCCGCCGCCGCCGCGGACGGCGCGCCGACGTGGAAGCGGGCGCCGGCCCGTGGAGAGATGACGCAGGGGCCGTCGACGCGCTTGCTTGGTCGTTTCCGGCTGCTACCGTCCTTTCACCGTTTAGTGCATCGGAGATGAGCCCATGAAGATCCTGAGCGTGGTGGTGGCGCTGTCCGCCATGGCCGCCTTCGCCTCCCCGGCCTCGGCCTATTCCTGCAGCAGCGGCGGCGGCGAGCCGCCCCACCAGTCGGTGCCCGGCACCGGCGCCTGAGCCGACACGGGGCCGGGCCCCGCGGTCGACTGATCAGCAAGCTGAGAAAGGGCGGGGCCGGCAGGCTCCGCCCTGTTCGCATCGGGTCGGCTGCTCAGCCTGCCCGAGGCGTCCCCGCTGCCCGATGGTAGGCATGGGTGAAGGCCGCGACGCCGATCACCGGCGCCGCGAAGTTGACTACGGGAATGGCGAGACCGATGGCCATGAGCAGCCCGCCGGTCAGCACGGTCGAGCCCTCTTTCCGCCGCAGCTCGCGGGCGGCCCGGGCTCCGATGCGCCGGCCGGCCGCGAGCTCGAAATACTGGCGGCCCAGCAGCCAGGCATTGATCCCCAGGAACACGAACGGCGCCAAAGGGCCGGCGAACGGGTAGATCGCAAGCGCTAGAAGGTTCGCCGCGATCAAGGCTCCGGCGAACAGAAGGCCGTCCGACAGGGTCTCCCCGAACGTCGCTCCGCGGGTCGTCGGCAGACCAGGATAGTGGCGCGCCTCGACCGCAGCGGCGATGTCTTCAAGGAAGAAGCCGATGAAGATCGCCGCCGCCGGGAACATCAGGAACGCCGCCGCCAGCGCGCCGAGGACCCAGCCGAGCGCGCCCGCCGCCTCGTCCAGAAAGCCGATCTCGAACCCCAGGACGCTGAAGCTCCACTGCGGAATGAGATCCAGAGCCGCGCCCCAGAGCCACAGAAGCGACAGCAGCAACGCCGCGGCGCCGGCGATGGAGAGGAAGAAAACGCGCAGGAAGCGACGATCGCCCAGTTGACCGACGGCGCGCAGCACGTCGCCGATCATAGGTCTCAGGCCTCGACCCACGCGGTCAGGGCGGCGAGGTCGGGACGCGCACGTTCCTGCACCGGCTGGGTTTCCGCCCCGATATGAATGTATCCGGCGACCCATTCCGTCGGCTCCAGGCCTAGGCCCTGGGTCAGGAACTCCCGATCCAGGGCCATCCAGCCGGACAGCCAGTTGGCCCCCCAGCCGGCGGCGAGGGCCGCGTTGAGCAGCGCCAGGCAGACGGCCCCGGTGCTGAGGGTCTGCTCCACCTCCGGGATCTTCTCGGAGGGCTTGGGCGCGGCCACCACGGCGATGCAGAGGGGCCCGGTGTCGAAGCCCATAGCATTCTTGACGAGCTTGTCTGGGTCGCGCCCTTGTTCGGCGCCGAGGCTTCGCGTCAGGGCCCCGAGGCGGCGGCAGGCGGCCTCTTCCAGCACGATGAATCTCCAGGGCTCCAGCTTGCCATGGTCCGGCGTTCTCGCGGCCGCGGTCAGCAGGCGCGCGATCTCGGTCCGGTCCGGACCCGGTCCGCTCAGCGTCCTCGCCAGGCGGGAGCGGCGGGTGAGAAGAAAGTCCAGCGCGTCGGGATTGGGGACAGGCATGCGGCGGCTCCGGTGATCAGGGACCCTGCGCATGTGCGCAGGCCCGGGCCGGGCGTCAAGTCGCCCGGCCCGGGCTGTGCCGCGGATCGGCCTTAAGCGGCGTCGCGGCTCGGAACCGCGGCGTCGACGGCGGCTTCGGCGGCCGCGACGGCGTCGTCTCGCGCCATCTGCCGATCGGCCGCGATCAGCGTTACGTCGGCGATGCCCAGAAACCCGAGCACATGGCGCAGCCAGCCGGTGGCGAAGTCCATGGGGCCGCCGACCTCGGTGCCGCCCGACGCGGCGACGATGTAGGCGCGCTTGCCGCGCAGCAGGCCCTCGGGCCCTTCGGGACCGTAGCGGAACGTCACGCGGGCGCGGGCGATCTGATCGACCCAAGCCTTCAGCGCGGCCGGCACGCCGAAATTGTAGATCGGCGCGGCGACCACGACGTGGGAGGCGGCGCGCAGCTCCTCGACCATGGCGTCGGAGCCGGCGAGCGTGGCGCGCTGGGCCTCGCTCCGCTCCTCCTCGGCGGAGAAGTTGGCGGCGATCCAGTCGGCGTCCACATGCGCCACGCCGTCGGCGAGGTCGCGCACGACCACCGAGGCGCCTTCGGCCTCCGCGAGCCTGTCGGCGAGGCGCGAGGCCAGGCCGCGCGTGGTGGAGCCTTCGCGGCGGGCGGAGGACTGGATCAGCAGGATCGTGGGAACGGCGTCGGACATGGTCTCTCTCCGATAGGGGCGGCGTCGGAGAACACGTAGTCGGCGCGGGTGCGGGCCCAATATGTCGAAACAGGGACGGATCGTTTCCGGAAACGCCTGCCGGCGCTTTCAGCCCCGCGCGATCAGGCGAGGCCCGGTCAGGTCCGACAGGCGCAGCTTCTGCCGGCCCTCATCGGTGAAGTTCGACGGCTCCAGCCACGCGCCGAAAGCGGCCTGCAGATCCGACCACTCGCCATCCAGGATCGAGTACCAGGCCGTGTCGCGGTTGCGGCCCTTCACCACCGTCGCCTGTCGATGCACGCCCTCGAAGCTGAAGCCCAGCCGCTGGGCCGCCCGGCGGGAGGGGGCGTTGAGCGCGTCGCATTTCCACTCGCAGCGGCGATAGCCCAGCTCGAAGGCCTGGGCGATCATAAGGTAGAGCGCCTCGGTCGCCGCAGGGCTGCGCTGCAGACGGGGCGAGAAATTCAAGTGCCCGATCTCGATGGAGCCGGCCTCGGGCTGGATCCTCAGATACGAGGCCAGGCCGCCCACGCGTCCGTCCGACACGTTGCGGATGGCGAAGAACATCGGGTCGTCGCCGGCCGCAGCCTCCTCCAACCAGTCGTTGAAAGCCCCGCGGCGCAGGAACGGGCCATAGGGCAGATAGGTCCAGATCCGGCCCTGGGCGTCTTCGGCATAGGCGTTGAACAGCGCCTCCCCATGCTCCGACGGCGTGAGGGATTCCAGCGCCGCCCAGGTTCCGTTCACGTCGGCGCGCAGGGGCCGGCGCGGCACCCGCCAGTTTTCCAGAGTCGGGCCGATGGGATCGCCGAGAGGAGACAGCACGTTCATGGCGCACGGTTTTCGCCAGAGGCGGGAGGGGCGTCAAGGGGCCTCGGCGCCCCGGCGCCCGCGAGTGCATGCAGAAAGTCGAGCCGCGCCGCGCCCGGCCGCGCGGCCGGGTTTCGTCTTGGGCGGCGATGGGGAATAGTCGCCGTCCTCGCGCGGGTCGGCGGCGCGGAAAACGGCGCGGGGCGACGCGGGACGGGCGGATGACCAAATCGGTTCTTGTGGCGAATCTCAAAGGCGGCTGCGGCAAGACCGTGGCGGCGACCACGCTCGCCGCGGCTCTGGCGTCGCGCGGGTCTCGGGTGGGTCTGGCCGATGCGGACAAGCAGCGCTCCGCCCTGCGCTGGGCGCGACGGCGGCCGCCCCAGACGGCGCCGGTCGAGGGGCTCGACTGGTCCCGGACTTCCGCCTTCGGGGAGGCTCCGAGGAAGCTCGATTGGCTGATCATCGACGCGCCAGGCGCCCTGCGCGGCCAGAAGGCGGAGGGCTTGGTGGCGGAGGCCAAGGCGATCCTGATCCCCTTGGCGCCGACCTTTTACGATCTCGACGCCACCAAGCGGTTCTTGAAGGAGATCGAGACGCTCAAACGCGTGCGCAAAGGCAAGGCGCAGGTGCATCTGATCGCCAACCGCGTGCGGCCTCGGACCCGGGCGGCGGCCTCGCTGGACGCCGCCTTCGCCGAGCTGGGGCACGCGCCGCTGACCCGGATTTCCGAGCGCGCGGCCTATGGGGAGCTGGCCGAGCACGGGCTGACCGTCTTCGACCGCCCGCTCAAGGCGCTGGACGCGGCGCGGGCGCAATGGGCGCCGGTGCTCGAGGCGCTGGAGGCCTGAGGGCCGCCCCATCGCCGCCGCATTGCGGTCGCATCCCCGGGCGACTGCACCTGCGACCCAAGACATAAGGAGAAGCCGCCATGTCCATTCGTCCGTCCCTTCGCCGCTCCGCCGCCGCCGCGGCGGTCTGCGCTTTCGTGCTCGGCGCCTGCGCCCAAGGCCAAGGCCCGTCGGAGCGGCAGACCGCCGGCGCGGGTCTCGGCGCTTTGGCCGGCGCCGGCCTGGGGCTGCTGGTCGGAGGCGACGACCGGCGCAACGCTCTGGTGGGCGCGGGGATCGGGCTTCTGGCGGGCGTCGCCGTGGGCAGCTACCTCGATGAGCAGGAGCGGCGGCTGGAGCAGGATCTGGAAGGCACCGGCGGCACGGTCGAGCGGGTCGGCGACTCCCTGCTGGTGACGCTGCCCAACGGCGTGACGTTCGACGTCGACAGCGCGCAGATCAAACGGGAGTTCCGACGCCCGCTGAACCGCGTCGCGCGGACGCTGGGCGAATACCCTTCCAGCTACATCGACGTGGTGGGGCATGCGGATGCGACCGGCTCGGACGCCTACAATCAGCAGCTGTCGGAGCGTCGGGCCCGCGCCGTGGCCGACGCCCTTTCGGACCGCGGCGTGGCGCGGGCGCGTCTGGCGGCGATCGGGAGGGGCGAAACCCAGCCCGTGGCGAGCAACGACACCGAGCGAGGGCGCGCCCGCAACCGCAGGGTGGAGATCCTGATCGTGCCGGCGACCGCCGGGGCCTGACCGTCGCGGCCGCGCGAGCGCGCTTGCGCCCGTCGGCGCGCGGCTTAGGTCCCGCGGCATGAGCGCGCCCGAGGATACCGCTTCGCCCGCCGTCGTCCCGGCCGCGCGGCTGTGGGCGGAGCTGTGCGCGCTCTATCTGGGCGTGCCGCTGGCCATGGCCTTCGTGCTGCCGGCGGACGCGATCTGGACGGTGATCCCCGCGGCGACGCTGGTTTCGGTGATCCTGCTGGGCGCGACGCCGGGGTTTCGTCCGCGCGAGCTGGTGGAAGGGCCCGCGGTGGCGGACGTCCGCGCGCTCGGCATCTTCGCGGCGCTTTGCGCGGCCGGGGCCGCGGCGGTGGTGCTGACGCTGCGCCCGGCGGCGTTCCTGGGGCTGCCGCGGTTCGCGCCGCAGCTTTGGTTGACGGTCCTGCTGCTTTACCCGGCGATGTCGGCCTATCCGCAGGAGATCATGTACCGGGCGCTGTTCTTCCGCCGCTATGGCGGGTTGTTCCCAAGCCGCGCGGCCGCCGTCGCGGCCAACGCGCTCCTCTTCGGGTTGGCGCATCTTTTTCTGTGGAATTCCGTTGCCTTGGCGGCGACGGCGGCGGGCGGTGCGGTGTTCGCCTGGGCCTATCTGGGCACCGGGCGCGGCCGCAATCTGATGTTCGCCACGCTGCTGCACGCGGTCGCCGGCTGGGCGATCTTCACCCTAGGCGCCGGCGCGTTCTTCTACCACGGGGCCGTGGGGCGATGAGGGGCGGGCGATGAGGGGCGGGCGATGAGCGAGACGGTGGAGCTGACGCGCGCCGCCTCGGGCGATCAGTTCGAGTTCCGGCTGGCCGGCGGCCGCGGCTTCATAATGGAGTTCGAGCAGGGGCGGGACGTGATCAATCTGGAAGGTCTCGGCCTGACGCCCTGGGACCTGCTGCCCTCCATCAACGGGCCCGATCTGGTGCTCAGCTTCGACGGCGGCGAGGTGGTGCTGCGCGGCGCCGCCGGAACGAAGCTGGAGCAGTGGGATTTCCGGTACTGAGCGGCGCGCCCGCGGCGGGCCGGTCTTGACGCGCGGGGCGGGGCGTGGAACCCCCGCGCGACCTCGCCCAGAGCCTTAGGAGCCCGCCCATGCACGCCTACCGCACCCATGACTGCAACGCGCTGCGCGCCGAGCATGTCGGTCACGACGTGCGCCTGTCGGGCTGGGTGCATCGGGTGCGGGACCATGGCGGCGTGCTCTTCATCGATCTGCGCGATCACTATGGGATCGTTCAGGTTCTGGCGGATCCGGACAGCCCGGCTTTCGCTGAGGTCGAGAAGGTGCGCTCGGAATGGTGCATCCGCATCGACGGGGTGGTGAAGGCTCGCGATCCGTCCCTGGTCAACGACAAGATCGCCACCGGCGAGGTCGAGGTCTTCATCAAGGCCTTGGAGGTGCTGGGGGAGTCGGACGAGCTGCCTCTGCCGGTCTTCGGAGAGCAGGAGTATCCGGAGGAGACGCGGCTGCGCTATCGCTTCCTCGACCTGCGGCGCGAGGGGCTGCACGCCAATATCGTGCTCCGCTCCAAAGTCATAAGCTGGCTGCGCAACGCCATGATCGATCAGGGTTTTCTGGAGTATCAGACGCCGATTCTGACGGCGTCCTCGCCGGAGGGCGCGCGGGATTTTCTGGTGCCTTCGCGGCTGCATCCCGGCAAGTTCTATGCGCTGCCGCAGGCGCCGCAGCAGTTCAAGCAGCTGGCGATGATGGCCGGGTTCGACCGGTATTTTCAGATCGCGCCCTGCTTCCGGGACGAGGACCCGCGGGCGGATCGGAGCCCGGGCGAGTTCTATCAGCTTGATATGGAAATGAGTTTCGTCGAGCAGGAGGATGTCTTTCAGGCCATCGAGCCGGTGATGCGGGGGGTCTTCGAGGCCTTCGGGAACGGCTGGAAGGTAAACGAAACCTTGCCGCGCATTCCCTACGCGGAGGCGATGCTGAAATACGGGTCCGACAAGCCGGACCTGCGCAACCCGATCGAGATGCAGATCGTAAGCGAGCACTTCGCAGGATCGGGCTTCAAGATTTTTGCTAAGATGCTGGAAACGCAAGGCAATGAGGTGCGGGCCATTCCTGCGCCGACCGGAGGGTCTCGGGCCTTCTGCGACCGGATGAATTCCTGGGCGCAGAAGGAGGGTCTGCCCGGGATGGGCTATATCTTCTGGCGCGAGGAGGGCGGCGAATTGGTCGGCGCCGGACCGCTCGCCAAGAACATCGGGCCAGGGCGGACGGAAGCTATCCGCGAACAGTTAAATTTGAGTGCAGGGGACGCGGCGTTCTTTCTGGCCGGCAAGCCGTCGAGCTTCCTGGACGTGGCCGGGCGGGCGCGCAACGTCGTGGCGCAAGAGCTTGATCTGGTGCGGCGAAACGAGTTCGCCCTGGCCTGGATCGTGGACTTCCCGATGTTCGAGCGGGATGAGGAGACGGGGGAGCTCGATTTTTCGCACAACCCCTTCTCGATGCCTCAGGGCGGGCTGCAAGCCCTTCAAACCCTGCATCCTTTGGAGGTTCTGGGGTTCCAATACGACATCGTCTGCAATGGCTACGAGCTGAGCTCCGGCGCGATCCGGAACCACAAGCCGGAGATCATGTACAAGGCCTTTGAAGTCGTTGGAAAGTCGAAGGAATTCGTCGATGAGAACTTCGGCGGCATGATCAGCGCCTTCAAGTTCGGAGCGCCGCCCCATGGCGGCATCGCCCCGGGCATCGACCGCATCGTGATGCTGCTGGCCCATGCCGAAAACATCAGGGAAGTCATCATGTTCCCGATGAACCAGCGGGCCGAGGACCTGATGATGGGCGCGCCGTCTGAGCCCGCCAACGCGCAGCTGCGGGAGCTGGGGCTGAGGGTCGTTCCTCGGGATTGAGGGCTGGCGGCGCGTCCCGCACCCGTCCCGCAAGGGTGCACGGAGGGTGCACGGCGCGTGCGCCGAACTTGCCGCCGGGGCGCCGCCTTCGTCCCGCGGCGGCGCCGCTTGCGTCTGCACGGCGTCGGAGTCGGGTTTTCGAAAGGTTGACGGGGTGGTCGAAGCGCTCGGGGCCTTGGTGGTCGGGGCCGGTCCGGCGGGGCTCGCGGCGGCGGAAGCGCTTTGCGCCGCCGGGCTGAAGCCGGTGATCGCGGAGGCCATGCCCTCGGCCGGGCGAAAGTTCCTGATGGCGGGCAAGTCGGGCTTGAACCTGACCAAGGACGCGCCGCGGGCCGCTTTCGGAGCGGCTTATGCGGAGGCCGAGCCGTGGCTTGCGGAAGCTTTGGAGACTTGCGGGCCGGCGGAGGTCTCGGCCTGGGCGGAGGGATTGGGGCAGGAGGTGTTCACCGGGTCGTCGGGCCGGATGTTTCCCAAGGCGATGAAGGCGTCGCCGCTGCTGCGGGCCTGGCTGCGGCGGCTGTCGGCGCAGGGGGCGGAGCTGCGGACGCGGTGGCGGTGGCGGGGACTGGAGGGCGGCGTCTGCGCCTTCGACACGCCCGAGGGGGCGCGGCGGGCGCGGGCGCGGGCGACGGTTCTGGCGATGGGCGGCGCGAGCTGGGCGCGTTTGGGCTCGGACGGGGCCTGGGCGGGGGTTTTGGAGGCGGCGGGGGTGGAGACGGCGCCGTTCCGGCCGGCGAACATGGGGTTCGAGGTGGATTGGTCGGCGCATATGGCGGCGTGGTTCGGGGCGCCGGTGAAGGCGGCGGCGCTGATCGTTGGGGATCGGCGGGTGCGCGGGGAGTTCATGATTTCGGCGCGGGGGCTGGAGGGGTCGGCGATCTACGCGGTGTCGCGGGCCTTGCGGGAAGGGGAGGCGTTGCGGCTGGACCTGGCGCCGGACCTCGACGTCGCGGCGGCGGCGCGGCGGCTGGGGGGGACGAAGGCGTCGGTGGGGACTCGGCTGCGGCGGTTGGGTCTGGACGGGGCGCGGCGGGCCTTGGCGATGGAGTTCGGGCGGCCTTTGCCGGGGGAGGCGGGGGCGTTGGCGGCGGCGGTGAAGGGCTTGGCGGTTCCGTTGAAGGGGCCGCGGCCGATGGACGAGGCGATCTCGACCGCCGGAGGGGTGAGGCGGGAGGCGGTGGACGAGGGCTTCATGCTGAGGGCGGCGCCGGGGGTGTTCTGCGCGGGGGAGATGCTGGATTGGGAGGCGCCGACGGGCGGCTATCTGATCACCGGGTGCCTGGCGACGGGGCGGGCGGCCGGGCGCGCCGCGGCGGCGTGGGCGCGGGCGAGC
>JBCCPD010000087.1:0-10562 GCA_039025075.1 Pseudomonadota bacterium
CCCCGGCGCCCAGGTCGAGCGTCAGGTCGCCGCCGTCCTCGTCCAGGATCGCGCTTCCGGCCCAGTCGGCCTCGATGAGGTCCTCGCCCGGCGCGAAGTCGCCGATGCGGTCGGCGCCGAAGCCTTGGCCGCCTCGGCCTTCGAAGACGAAGAGGTCGCGGCCCTCGCCGCCGTAGAGCGCGTCGTCGCCGCCGCCCCCGTCGAGGCTGTCGTCCCCGTCGCCGCCCGAGAGGGTGTTCTCGGCATCCCCGCCGACGAGCGTGGCGCTCTGCTCGGAGCTCACGGAGAGCAGGCTGTTGCCGTCCCCGGCGGTGAAGACGGGGGTGGAGGCCCAGCCCCCGAAGGAGATCTCGATGGACGCCGCCTCGGCCACCAGCCCCTGCGCCGGCGCGTCTTCGGCGGCCGAAAAGGCGACGGGCGCGTCGATTTCGGGGGCGCCGGCGTCCGTCTCGGGCGCAGGCTCCACCGCCACCTCGATCCAGGCCCCGTCGGCGAATTCCAGCCGCTCGACATCGATCAGCAGATCGTCCCCGTCGGGCCCGGAGACCCGCAGTCCGTCCTCGGCGAAGGCGATGGCGTAGTCCTCGCCGTCGCCGGAGAAGCGCGCGGTGTCGAAGCCCGCGCCGCCGTCGAGCACGTCGTCGCCCGGAGAGGGCTCGAAGACATCGTCGCCGGCGTTCCAGGGGAGGAGCCCGGCCTCCTCGTAGCTGCCTTGCGCGTCGATCAGGGCCTGCATCACCGCCTCGTCGCCCGCATCGACCGAGGTCTCGTCGCCTAGCCCGAAGAGCTCGACCGTGCCGACGGCGCCCGCCGCCTCGCCGAGGCGCAGGCGCACCTGGTCGGCCTCGTAGTCCACGATCACGTCGAGAGCGCGGTCGCCCAGCCCGGCGACGTCGACGCGCGAGAACATGCCGATCAGCTCGTCGGCCTGGATCAGCACCGCCTCGGTGGTTGCGAAGTCGAGATCGGCGAGGTTGAGGAACAGCACGCCGTCCCCCAGATCGACGCCCGAGCCGACCTGAGGCGCGTCGCCGAGGGCCCCGGTGCGGAATTCCGCGATGGTCCCGATGGCGCCATCTGCGGCCGTGAAGGCCAGCGTGCCGCCCGGGTTGAGGCCGAGCAGGGCGATGCCGTTCTCGGCGCCGTCGAAGCCGACACGGGCTTCGGCGCCGAAGATCTCCAGCTGAGCGCCGTCGGTGACGGCGTAGAGCGCGTCGTCGACGCCGAGCACGACCTGGCCATCGGTGGCGGTCAGGGTCGCCTGACCCAGGAAGTCCCTGGTATTGGCGAAGCGCCCGCCGGTCACGTCGATGTCGAGATGCCCGCCGCCGTCGAAGCCGTTGGTCCAGAACTGCCCGGCGCGCTCGATCATCAGCGCGCCGCCCTCGACGCCGACGGTCAGCTCGCCCTCGACGGTGAGGCGGCCATGGGGGACGAGCAGCTCGCCGTTGTTTCCGAAATGCAGGTCGGTCAGGGCGACGGTGCCGCCGAAGACGACGGTGTTGCCGCCCAGATCGACGGAGTCGCCGTCGCGGGTTCCGGGCAGATCCCCGCTGCTCCAGTTCAGCCGGTTGTCCCAACGCACCCCGTCGCCGCGGGCGTCGGGGATGAAGCGCAGGGTCGTGGGATCGGTGCGGACGCTGGTGTCGATGCCGAAGCCGTCGCGGAAATAGGTCAGGACGTCTTCGACAGCGGCGGCGTATTGGGCACCGTCGAGCGAGCGCATGTACTCGGCGAAGTCGTCGACGGTGGCGGTTTCCTGGCCGAGGAGCTGGGCGGTGTAGTGCTGGATGGTGGTCTGGTTGAGGACCTCGGGGTCTAGGCCGTCGACGTTGGCGTTCTCGACGCCCCAGCGCCACATGATGGTGTCGTCGTAGGCGACGCCGGCTTTGCCCTCTTTATGCGTCAAAGCATTACTGCCGAGAGTCGTGTCGAGCGAGTTGTCTGGATCGTTGGCGTGAGCGACGATAGTGTCGATCAGACTGGTTGATCTCCCGCCGTCGATTATCCCCCAATCAAGCGCGCCGATCATCGGAGCGTTGGCACCTCGCGCGGCGGCCGAAAATACGGACGCCCCGTGAATTAGGCTGTAATTTTGCGTGTGGCCATGCTCCCCTGAAGCTCCGCCTAATGCGTTAAATGCGATATTATTATCAAAGAAAATGGAGTCTTCTACAAAAGCGCCACCGCGAAATTGGACGCCATGAGAGGCACCTCGAGAGACGCTGGAATCTCGGAACGTTACATCGCTCGTATTGAACTGGATATAGGCGTTGTGGCTGAACATGCTCGGCGGTTGGGGTCCTGCCGCAAGGCCGTTCGGGTCGAACCCGGGCGACCAACCATTGTGATCCAGTACGATGCCTTCGAGCAGCAGGCCGTGTGTATTTGAAACGTAGAGACCGGACTCGCGGCTATCCAGAGGTGACCACGTTCCATTCTCCTCGAAAAATGTCGGTGCCTCATCGTAGGCGTCCAAAATAGCGGTATTTCTAATTGTGATTCCTTGTAAGATGTTTCCATCTGCTCCCTGAAAAATAGTCTCTTTTTGAGATAGTCTGGCGTTTTCCACCAATATATTGTTTGCGCCGCCGACTAGGCGTATACTACCCTGTATCTCCACATTAGAGATTATAATGTTGTCACTGTTATTTCCGGATATGTTCTGTTGTTCTGAAATAAAAGGCCGTAAACCTTCGCCATAATCGGCGATATACATTGGGGCTAAAGGCGAAGCGCCCGCTGCCTCCCGAGGAACAAGCGGGATGCCCTCGTAAGCATACCCTCGCTCCAGCAGAAGCCAGTTCGACGCTTGCGACCCCCGCGGATTGATCGTCTCCCAAAGCATCGCCCCCAGCTCCGCCGACAAGGCCAGCTCTTCCGACCCGCCATATTCCGGGTTGTCCCGCAGCCACCACCGGGTGATCGCCCCCGCCGCCACGCCCTCACGCGCCGCGATGTCCTCGGCCGTCAGCCCGTCCTCGGACCCAGTGACGTAGACCTTCCGGTGGTTGTCCCCGTGCTCGACGATCACCCGGTCGTTCTCGTCGACCGCCAGCATGTAGTGGTTCGCGCCCGTGCCCCAGCCGGCCTCCTGCAGTCCAGGGATCGCCTCGACCTGAGCTGTGCGCACCTCCGTCCCGCCCCCAGGCAGCTCCACCTCGTAGTCAAACGACAGCGCGCCGACGTAATCCGTCAGAGTCAGCACCAGGGCGATCGTGCCGTCGGGGTTCACCGAGACGTGGCCGTGTTCCGGCTGGCTCAGCAGACGTACCGATGCGGCGTTCTCGACGCTCAGCGTCTCCACGCGGCCGGTCATCACTTCGAGAGGGGAGGCGCCGGCCGGCAGAATGGTCGGCGCGACAGGGGCCGACGTGGCCGCGGCCACGGTCGTGAATTCGACGGACGACATAAGCAAAGCTCCGTGCAACGCTACGCGACAGGAGGCCTTGGGGATCCGGCCCCCCCAGAACCCGACCGCCGAAACGTCGACGGCCGGCACGCGCCCTGAACGAAGTGCGACCTGTCGATACCCTGAGACGAAAACCCTCCCAAAGGGTGAACGTTCCGTGGCCGCGATCTTCATCCGAAGGCGTTGCAACAATTCCATGAACAGAATCTGCATGCAAGCGTTAACTACGTGAACACATGTCAACCACGCCCTGAAACCTGACGATAATATGAACATGACTTGACTCCCCGTCCCGAAACGGACCAAATCGCAACCCAAGGGCTTGATCGCTTTTGAACCATGACGCGGTGCAACAGGACGCCCGCGTCCGCGTGTCGTAAACACTTGTCCGGCTATCGAAAGTCTCTTCGATTCGGACCGGGCCTGCCATTGGGGTGCCGAAAGCCATGACGATGCCCATGAAGACGCGACGACGCGCACGCTCGCGCCTATCCGCCGCCGCCGCGCTCGGCGCGCTGGCGCTGCTCGCCGCCTGCGACAGCGCCGAGGAGCGGAAGGTCTCGCATTACGAGAACGGCCTCGAGTTCGTGGAGGCCGGGGAGCCCGGCAAGGCGCTCATCGAGTTCACCAACGCCATCCGCATCGACGACGCCTTCATCCCCGCCCATGAAGGGCTCGGACGGCTGCACATGGACGAGGGCCGCCCCGGCGCCGCCGTGCGCCACCTCGTCAGGGTGGCTGAGGCGCGGCCCGAGGATCTCGACACAAGGCTCGATCTCGCCCGCGTCCTTCTGGACCTGCGCAATATCGACGGCGCGCGCACCTATGCCGACGCGGCGCTGGCGCTCGACGCGGAAAATCCACGCGGCCTCGGCCTGCGCGCCGCGCTCGATCTCATGATCGGCGAGGTGGAGGCCGCCCGCGCCGGCGCCGCCCGCGCGCTCGAGCTCGATCCCGCGGCCGAACTCGCCCGCCTGGTGGCGGTGGCTGAGCGGCTGCGCGCCGACGAACCCCAAGAAGCCCTGACCCTGATCGAGGCCGCCCCGGCCTTTTCGGACGACGCCGAGGTCGACAGCGGCCTCGCGCTCGTCCGCATCCACGTGCTCGAGCAGCTGGAGGACCGCGAGGGCGTCGGCGCCGCCCTGCAGACGCTTGCGGATGCGCGCCCCGAGGATGCGGGCCTGCGCCTGGCCCTCGCCCGCTGGCACATGCAGGGCGATCCGCCCGACGCGGCGGCGGCCGAGGCGGAGCTGCGCGCGGCGGCCGAGCTGGGCGAGAACCCAGCCCAGGCGCGCCTGCAGGTGGTCGACTTCTTGCGCCGCACCCAAGGCGACGCGGCCGCGCGGGCCGAGCTCGAAGCGCTGATCGCCCGCGCCGGGGGCGAGGGCGAGGAGGCCTCGCTCTACGAACGGGCCCTGGCCGTCGCAGAGATCCGCGCCGGGGAGCGCGACGCCGCCGTCGTCCGGCTCGAAGCGCTGATGGCCCGCGAGGGCGACGGCGAGGCCGGAGACGCCGCCCGCCTGCTGCTGGCCCGGGTGACCGAGGACGCCGACCGCCGCGCCGGCTTGGTGGAAGAGGTGCTCGAAAACGACTCCGCGAACGTGGAGGCGCTGGCCATGCGGGCGGAGCTTTCGATGCTCGCGGACCGCGCCGGCGACGCCATCCTGGACTTGCGCACCGCGCTGGAGGGCTCGCCCAACAACGCCGCCCTGCTGGAGCTTCTGGCCCGGGCCCATGAGCGCGAGGGCGACGACGCCCTCGCGGCCGAGCAGCGGGCGCGGGCCGTCCAGGCCTCCGAGGCTTCGCCGGGCCCGTCCCTGCGCTATGCGGAGCAGCTGGTGCGCCTGGGCCGCATCGACAGCGCCGAGGCGGTGCTGCTCGACAGCCTGCGCGCCAGCTCCGAGAACCGCCGCCTGCTGGTCGCCCTGGCCGAGCTGCGCCTGCGCCGGCAGGACTGGGACGGCGTGCGCCAGGTCACCGCGGCGATCGAGGCGCTGGACGCGCGCGGCGAATCCGTCGCGCCCGGCGGCGGCCCCGTGGAGCTGCTGCGCGCCGCCGCCCTCTTCGGCGAGGGCCGGGTCGATGAAACCCTCGACATGCTCCGCGCCTCCTGGGAGGAGCGGGGCGGCGCGGGCGAACTGGAGGCTCTGATCCGCGCCTATCTGGCGGCGAACGACGTGGGCGCGGCGCGCGAGACGCTGGAGGCGGCGCTGGCGGCCTCCCCCAACGATCTGGCGGCCCTGGCGCTTCTGGCCGAGGTGCAGGCCCGCGCCGGCGAGGCCTCGGCGGCCGAGGAAACCCTGCGCCGCGCGCTGGAGCAGGCGCCTCAAGCGGCGGTCCCCCACCGCATGCTCTCGGAGCTTCTGAACGCCCAGGGGCGGCTCGACGAGTCGATCGAGGTGCTGGAGGCGGGGCTGGAGGCGCGCCCCGACGACCCGGGCCTGCGCTTCGACAAGGCCCTTCGGCTGGAGCTGAACGGCGAGATCGAGGCGGCGATCGCGCTCTACGAGCGGCTCTACGACGAGGATCCCGACAACATCGTGGTGGCCAACAACCTCGCCTCGCTGCTGTCGGACCACCGCACCGACGAGGCGAGCCTGGAGCGCGCCGCGACGGTGGCCCGCCGCCTGCGCGGCTCCCCCCTGGCGCCGTTCCAAGACACATACGGCTGGACGCTCTACCTGACGGGCGAGCACGCCCAGGCGGTCTCGATCCTGCGCGATTCCGCGCCGCGCCTGCCCAACAACGCCATCGCGCAGTATCATCTGGGCATGGCCTACGCGGCAATTGGCCAGACGGATCTGGCGCGAGAGCAGCTGACCCGCGCGCTGGAGATCTCGGACGCCGGCGGCTTCTTCCCCCAGCGGTCCGCGGCGGAAGAGGCTCTCGCGGGTCTCGACGCGGCCGAAGAGGCGGCGGAGTCGAACGGATGAGCGCGGCGGTGGAGCTGGGCTGATGGCCTTCGAGGACAGCTATGACGGCGCCGCCCGCTCCGGCCCTGCCGGAGGCGGGCTGAACCTCGACCTGCGCTACTGGTTCTGGGTGTTCCGCCGCCGCTTCTGGCTCTTCGCCGTGGTCGCGGGGCTGATGGGCGGCGCCGGGATCGGCATCGCCATGATCCTGCCGGCGACCTACGAGGCTCGGGCGGTGATGCTGGTGGAAAGCCAGCGCATTCCAACGGACCTGGTGCGTTCCACCGTCAACTCCACAGCGTTGGAGCGGCTGGAGATCATCAAGCAGAACCTGCGCTCCCGCGACGTGCTACTGGAGCTGGACCGCAATTTCGGCCTGACGCCGGCGGACGCCGACCTCTCCCCGACGGAGCGGGTCGCGGCGTTGCGCAATTCGATCTACTTCGAACAGCGCGTCCTGGGCGATCGGCGTTCGAACTCCGTCACCACCTCCTTCACCATCGCCGTGCGCGGCGAAGACCCGCGCCGCCTCGCGATCGTCGCCAACGATCTTGTCACCCGGGTGCAGAACCAGGCCATCGAACTTCGCGGACGCAGCGCCGGCGCCACCGCCGAATACTTCCGCCGCGAGGTCGATGATCTCAGCGCCGAGCTCCTGCACCAGGAAGACCGCATCATCGCCTTCAAGGAAGCGAATGAGCGTTCTCTGCCCGACAGCCTGGACTATCGCCGCTCGCAGCTCGACCTGATCACCGAACGCCTGCAGCGCTTCGAATTCGAGCGCGTCGAGCTGGCTCAGCAGATCCAGGCCCTGGCCCTCGCGCTCGAAGGCGAAGATCCCGTCGCTCCCGGCGTGGTCCTCTCGGATCTCGAGCGCGAGGTCGAAACCCTGCGCCGCGAACTCGCCCGCCGCAGCGCGATCCTTTCTCCTCAGCATCCTGAGATCCGCAGCCTCAACGCCCGCATCGCCGCGCTGGAGCGCGTCGCCGAAAGCGAGGCCGCCGAGGCGCCCGCCGCCCCCGCGCCCACGACCGCGATCGACCCCGCCACGCGGGAGCTGCGCCGCCAGCAGGCCCTCGCCGAGGCCCGCGCCGACTATCTCGACGAGCTCGTCGTGCAGCTCGAAGCGCAGCGCGACGCGCTGGAGCTCTCCTTCCTCGAAACCCCCAACATCGAGATCGAGCTCGGCGCCCTCGAACGCACCTACGCGGCCATCGAGCGCCGCTACGAGCAGGCCCGCGCCCGCCTCGCCGAGGCCGAGGCCGGCCAGCTGCTCGAAGACCGCGGCGCCGGCGAGCGGCTGCAGGTCATCGAGAACGCCACCGTCCCGGAAAACCCCATCGCCCCTAATCGCCGACTCTACGCCGCCGCTGGCGTCGCGGGGGGCTTCGGCGGCGGCCTAGGCCTCATCTTCCTGCTGGAGATGCTCAGCTCCGTCGTGCGCCGCCCCGAGGATCTGGCGCGCATCGGCCGCGAACCCGCCGCCGTGATCCCCTACATCGCCACCGAGGGCGAGCGGCGCTGGACCTGGTCCCTGCGCCTCGTCGGCCTCCTCGTCCTCGTCGGAGGCGCCGCCGCGTCCCTCTGGGCCGTCCACACCTACTATCTTCCCCTCGAGACCGTGCTCGAAAAGGTCCTGGACCGCAGCGGCCTGAGCGGCGCGATCGAGACGATCTCGCGCCGGCTCGGCGGCTGAGCGGGCGGGAGCGCGAGCGATGAACATGGAAACTCCTCCCCCTGAGCCGCCCAACGTCTTCGACCTGGGCCCCCCGCGCCGCACCGAGGCGACGGAGGCCGCCTGGGCCGCCCTGCCCGAGGCCGAGCTCGACCTGCGCCGCCTGCGCCGCAACCGCGTGGTGACGCTGGAGAAGCGCGATCCCTCGCACATGGCCTACGACATGCTGCGCACGCGCATCCTGCAGCGCTTCCGCGCCGAGAGCTGGCGCCGCCTGGCCCTGACCTCCCCGGCCCCAGGCTGCGGCAAGACCCTGACGTCCCTCAACCTCGCCTTCAGCTTCGCCCGCCAGCCCCGCCTGCGCACGCTGATCCTCGATTTCGACCTGCGCCGCCCGCGCCTCGCAACACTTCTGGGCATCAAACCGAAGGTCTGCATCTCCCGCTACCTCTCCGGCGAGGCCCTGCTGGAGCAAAGTTTCACCCGCCTCGCTCCCAACCTGGCCGCGGGCCTGGCGGCGGGCCCCCTGAAGCACTCCACCGAGCTCCTCCAAGACGACGCCTCCCTCGAGGCCCTAGCCTGGATGGAGCATGGCCTAGCCCCAGACCTGATCCTCTACGACTTACCGCCCTTATTGGCCTCCGATGACGCCGCAGCCTTCCTGGAGCGCGTCGACGGTGGACTTCTGGTGGCGGCCGCGGGCGAGAGCGCCCTGAACGAGATCGACATGTGCGCGAGGCAGATGGGGGCGCTGACCACGGACCTTGGAGTTGTGTTGAATAAGAGTGCGTTCATGCCTCGTCGATATTACGGGTATGGGTATGGGAAGTACTGAGGCGGCTGCGGCGGCGACGTTCCTGCGCGTTTCGGGAGCGGTGCCATGATCGATGCATTCCGGAAGATCATGGATCTGTTGGACGAGCGCGAGCGTCGACGATTCTGGCTGCTGATGGCCCTCCTGATCGTGATGGGCGTCATGAACATGGCCGGGATCGCCTCGGTCATGCCGTTCCTGGCCGTGCTCTCCGATCCTGGTGTGGTGGAGCGCAACGCGTGGCTGTCCTGGGCCTACGGCGTGAGCGGTGCCGCCGAGCCTTTCGACTTCCTGATATGGCTCGGCATCGGTGCCACCCTCGCCTACATCGCCGGCCTCGCCTTCAAGGCGGGCGCCACCTGGGCCCTGATGCGGTTCAGCCAGCTCCGGCTCTACACGCTCTCCAAGCGCGTTTTCGATAGTTACCTCGCGCGGCCTTATCCATGGTTTCTCAACCGGCACAGCGCTGATCTGTCCAAGAACATCCTGAACGAGGTGCCACAGGTCATCGGCCGGGTGCTCACTCCGCTGCTCGGAGCGTTGTCGAACGGTGCAGTCGTGGTCTTCCTCTTCGGCCTTCTGATCGTCGTCGATCCCCTGATCACGCTCTTCGTGGCGGTGCTGTTCGGGGGCGGATACGGCCTCGTCTTCCTGTTCGTGCGCCGCAAGATGACGGAGCTGGGAAAGGCCCGCGTCATCGCCGACCGAGAGCGCTACCAGACCATCCAAGAGGGGCTCGCCGGCATAAAGGAGGTCAAGGTCATGGCTCTCGAGGCGAGCTTCTCTCGCCGCTTCGACCGACCCGCGCTCCACGTAGCCGAGGCCAACGCCCTCAACGCCGCGCTTAATCAGCTTCCCCGCTACCTGCTAGAGGCGTTGGCCTTCGGCGGCATGATGGTCGTGGTGCTCGCGCTCGCCTTTCTGCGGCAAGGCGATCTCGCCGCCATCCTGCCTATTGTCGGAGTCTATGCGCTGGCCGGCTCCCGTCTTGCTCCGGCGCTTCAGGAGGTCTACCGCGCGCTTACCGATGTGCGTTTCGGCAAGCCGGCCCTCGACGCGCTCCATGCTGATCTGGCCGCGGCGCCGACTCTTCCTGTTGCGGCGGCGTCAGCCATCAAGCCGATTCATCTCCAGGCCCGGCTGGAGCTGCGTGACGTCCGTTTTGCCTATTCGGGCGCTGCCAGCGGCGCGCTGAACGGTCTGAACATCGACACTGCGGCCAATACTGCAGTCGGAGTCGTGGGCGGCACCGGTGCCGGCAAGACCACGGCCATCGATGTGATCATGGGTCTTCTGGAGCCTCAATCGGGTGTGCTTCTGGTGGATGGCCACCCGATCCGCAGCGATGTGGAGCGTCGCGCTTGGCGGCGATCAATCGGCTACGTACCCCAGCAGATCTTCCTGACCGACGACACCGTCGCGGCCAACATCGCCTTCGGCCTCGAGCCCGACAGGATCGACCTGGCGGCGGTGGAGCGGGCCGCGCGCATGGCCCAGCTGCACGACTTCGTCATGGAGGAGCTGCCGGACGGCTACGCCACCCATGTGGGCGACCGGGGCGTGCGGCTCTCGGGCGGCCAGCGCCAGCGCATCGGCATCGCAAGGGCGCTCTATCACGACCCGGACGTTCTGGTGCTGGACGAGGCGACCTCGGCCCTCGACAACGTCACCGAGCGGGCGGTGATGGACGCGGTGCGCGACTTGGGCGGCCGCAAGACGGTGATCATGATCGCCCACCGCCTGACCACG